>JBFXHW010000019.1:0-18911 GCA_050176605.1 Sphingobium sp.
CTTGTTGAATATGGCCCCACATCCGAAATATTCACCAATCCGAGGGAAGATCGCACCAAGGATTATATCACGGGTCGCTACGGCTGAGGCCGTCGACGCGCTGGAGGATTGAACCATGCCCGAACAGCAGCAGCATACCGTAAAGGCATTTGACGACGACATAGACCGTCTGCGCGGCCTGATCGCGGAAATGGGCGGCCGCGTCGAAACCGCGCTCGAAGAGGCGATGACGGCCCTTATCGAACAGGATTTCAAGAAGGCGAAGGCCGTCGTCCTGGCCGACGAAAAGATCGATGCACTGGAAGCCGAGGTGGAAAAGCTGGCGGTCCAGACCATTGCCCTGCGCGCGCCGATGGCCGACGACCTTCGCGAGGTGATCGCTGCGCTGAAGATCGTCGGCGTGGTGGAGCGTATCGGCGATTATGCCAAGAATATCGCCAAGCGCGTTCCCCGTATCGGCGACCACCGCACGATCGAGCCTATCTCGCTGCTTCCTTCGATGGCCCAGATTGCCGGTGAAATGGTCGGCGATGCGCTCAATGCCTTTGCCGCGCGCAACGCTATGCTGGCCGAAGCGGTGATTGCGCGCGATTCGGTGGTCGACAGCTTCTACAACAGCATCTTCCGCACTCTGATTACCTACATGTTCGAAAACCCCAAGACGATCAGCGAATGCGCGCATTTGCTGTTCATCGCCAAGAATATCGAGAGGATCGGCGACCATGCGACCAATGTCGCGGAGATGGTCTATTATGCCGCTACCGGCAATTATCTGCCCGAGCGGGACCGTGAAACCGAGATTGAAAGCTGATCGGAGACAGACAATGAGTCGTGCCCATATGCTACTGGTGGAAGACGACGCCGCACTGGCGGAACTTCTCATCTGGCATTTTCGCAAGGAAGATTTCGACGTTGCCCATACGGTCGATGGCGAGGAGGCGCTCATTCTGGCGCAGGAACACACGCCCGACATCGTCTTGCTCGACTGGATGGTCGAGAGTCTGTCGGGCATCGAGGTGTGCCGCCGCCTCCGCCGCAACGCCAACACGGCCAATGTGCCGATCATCATGCTGACCGCACGCGGTGAGGAAGAGGATCGCGTTCGCGGGCTGGAAACCGGCGCCGACGATTATGTAACCAAGCCCTTTTCGCCGCGCGAGCTGGTGGCGCGCGTGGGAGCCGTGCTGCGGCGCGTTCGCCCGGGGCTGGCAGGAGAGACGCTGAGTTTCGGCGATATCGAGATGGATACAGTCGGGCACAAGGTTCGTCGCGGCGGCCAGATGGTTCCGCTAGGCCCGACCGAATATCGCCTGCTGAAGCATTTCCTTGAACATCCCGGCTGGGTGTTTTCCCGCGAGCGCCTGCTGGACAGCGTATGGGGCCGCGACAGCGACATCGAACTTCGGACCGTCGACGTGCATATCCGCCGCCTGCGCAAGGCGATCAATACCGGCGGACAGCGCGATATCATCCGTACGGTGCGCTCGGCCGGCTATGCGCTTGATTCCGAGGCCACCCACTGAACGACGGCATAGCTGAACAAGGATGGGTTCAAAGCCGGGGCACGCATTGCACGCAGCCCCGGACTTTGCTCGTCAGAAGACGATCTGGCTCCGCGCACCGAACACATCGACGCCGTAATTGCGGCTGGTCCCTGCGGGAACCGCTGCATTGTCATATTCTATCCGTGCATAATTCAGCATGAAACGGACATAGTCGATCGGTGTCCAGATCAGCGAAGCCATATATCCGTTCTGCGTCCCGCCCGTGATACCCGCGCTGTCAAGGTCCAGCCTGTCATAACGAACGTTGAACTGAAGCGCACCAAAGCCGCCTGATCCGACCGGATTTCTGACCTTGATCCCCTTGAATATGCCGCCCTTATATTCGCGGCTGTCATCGGTCAGGAACAGGCCGGCCTCGATCGATCCGCCAAAGAAGGTCGGATCGGTCGCCAGGCTTCGTGAAACTCTCTGCCAATAGGCTTCGCCGGCAGCATGGAAACGCCCGGATATGACTGCCGCCTCCAGACCATAGCCGGCTTCCGAAGAGGCCGGGATTGATCCGGTAGAGATGAACCGCGTGTCGGTCGTGTGAACCAGCGGCCTCTGGCGATAGCTTACACCCGAAAAGGCGTCGCCAAGTTCGCGCCAATGTCCCGAAGCGCCAAGATGGAGTTGGGTCGACCCAAGCTTTGGCGCATAGACAAGGCGGATATCCCCGCCCCGTGAATTATTCTCGTCATTCGACAGATCGGCCACATTGTCGGAAAAGAGCCCTGCCTGGGCCAGTAGCGCACCGGCATGATATTGCGCCGAAATTCCTGCCCTGCGCTCGAAGCCGAATGCATCGGTGAAGGCGGCGCGCTCCATGAAGCTGGTGTCGTTGGAACTGGAGAGTTCCTCCAGGCCCTGAAAATTGTTGTGCTGCCCCACCGTGAACGTCAGCCCGCCCGTCTTGTAGGTCAGATGGGCATCGGTCAGTTCGGCTTCACCAGTAGCGAAATCTATCTCGAACTTGTAACCGAAATTCCCCGGCATCGTTCCCTCGACACCAAGCCGCGCGCGGCGAAGCTCGTTGGAAAACCCAAGGCCCCTGTCCGATATGCTTCCGGGCGCATTGACGCTCGCAACATCGAACAGCAGACGGCCGCGCGGCTTGAACGACCACCCCTTGTCATCGCTGATTTCCGGTGCACCCTTGAACTTGATCTCAGGGCCAGCGTGTTTTGCTGCCGCCATTTCGGTTGCAGGTGCAGAAGGCGACGAGCCGGAGGCTTCCCCCTTCTGAATTCGCTTCTCCAGCGCATCGACTTGTGCCTGCAAGGCCTCGATCTGGGCGCGCAAAGCTGTAATTTCTTCGCTTGCCGGGTTCTGGGCCTGAGCGGGCGCTGGCGTCAAAACAGCCGCGGCAAGAGCCGCCGCAGGAAGGGCATTTTTAAGAGACACGGACGGATCCTCAACTAGAATGTGTGACGCCGCTATGTCAGTTATATGTCAACTGAATGACATCTATATTTCATTTTTATGACATTGCCGAGCGTACCGCAGAAACGATTCTGGATCCGTTATTTCTCGATCAGGCGCACCAGTTTCCGTTCGACCGGAGCAAGTACGCCGGCCAGTTCCTGTCCACGCTTCAGAACAACCCCTGCCTCACCGATCAGCGCCCACATGCCCTGACGGTTCCGCAAGGCCGGACGCTTTTCGATGCGATATTCGGGCCGTTCGGCTGTTCTGCGGAACGCCGAGAAAATAGCGGCATCCTTGCTGAAATTGATCGCATAGTCGCGCCAATGCCCCGCCGAGACCATTCGGCCATACAGGTCCATGATGCGGGAAAGCTCCTGCCGCTCGAATCCGGTCTGCCCTGGCTGTCTCTGCTGCGGAAAAGGGGTAATTTCACCCATCAGGCGCAACCGCGCTCCTCGGTCTGGCTGCCTGCGGCGGCGCTATCGCGTTCCACCTTCAGTTCGGCGATAAGCTTGTTCAGCCGCTCGATCTCGCACTGGAGGATTTCGAGCTTCTGCGTTTGCGGATCGAATGTCTCGCTGCATGGCGTGCCATAAGGCAGAAAGTCTCTCTGATAGGCGGTTACATCGACGAGCATTTGCCGCGCCGGTATGCCGACCATGGTTGCACCTTCCGGAACATCCTTGGTCACGACCGCATTGGCGCCAATGCGTGCGCGCGCTCCGACCGTGACAGGCCCAAGAACCTGCGCGCCTGACCCGACGATAGCGTCGTCGCAGATAGTCGGGTGCCGTTTCCCGCCAATACCGTTGGCCGGATCGGTCCCGCCCAGCGTAACATGCTGATAGAGCGTTACGTTATCGCCAATCTCGGCGGTTTCTCCTATCACCGTAAAACCATGATCGATGAAGAAATTGCGACCGATCCGGGCACCCGGATGGATATCGTTGCCGGTCAGAAAGCGGGAGAAATGATTGACCGCACGCGCCAGCAAAAAGAGCCGCGCGCGATAGAGCGCATGGGCGATCCGGTGGAAAAACAGTGACCAGACGCCGGGATAGAGCAGGATTTCCATCCGCGAATGCGGCGCAGGGTCGCGCGCCTTCACCGAATCCAGATATGCGATGAACCCGCTTGCCATAACCCTGATCCCTTCGGTTTCAGTCGCCAATATAGGCGTAACAGCAATATTTTCCAGTGATACCGGGAAAGCGGCGCGGAACGGACGTCAACGGGGTTTGTAGCCGAAGGCTTTTCGGGCCAGTTCGACGATTTCAGGGTCGGCATCTGGCATGTTGCTCGGCACAAGTGCTTCGAGACGTTCGACCACCGCGCTTATGGCCGCGATACGCCCTGCTTTCCTGTCGTTCCCGTCTATCGCGATCCATGGCGCCCAACGGGTATCGGTATATTTGAACATGTCGTGCATCGCCGCCAGATAATCGGCCCGCCTCGCCCGATTGCGATAATCTTCGGCCCCAGTCTTCCAGCGCTTCCAGGGGTCGTCGAGGCGCTGCGCAAGCTGCCGGTCCTGTTCTTCCTGCGTCACATGAATGAACAGCTTGACGATATTGGTCCCAGCGTCGATCTGCTGCGCCTCGAATTCGTTGATCTCATCATAGCCGCGCTTCCAGTCGCGATCGGAGCAGAACCCCTCGACCCGCTCGACAAGCACCCTGCCGTACCAGCTCCGGTCGAATATGGCGATGTCCTGGCAGGCGGGCAATCTGGTCCAGAAACGCCAGAGGAAGTGACGCTGCTTTTCCTCGGGCGTTGGTGCCGAGATCGGCCAGACGTCGTAATAGCGGGGGTCCAGCGTCGCTGTCAGCCGCTTTATGATGCCTCCCTTACCCGCGGCGTCCCAGCCCTCGAAGACGATGACACTCTTCTTGTCATGAACGATGTGCGAAACCTGCACGCGTTCCATCCGCTCCTGCAGCGCGCGCAGCTCCTTGTCGAAGTCACCCTCGACCTTGTCGCCCTTTTCATAGTCGGAGAGGTCTATCGCCATATACTCTCCTACCGCCCGTCACAGGGTTCTGTCGAGCCGCGAGGATGGCCCGGGCTGGCCCAAAAAGAAACGTCTCAGCCTTTTTGCGGCTCCACGATCCTTATGTTCAGCTCGCGCAGCTGTTTGAGGCTGGCGGAAGACGGCGCTCCCATCAGCAGATCCTCGGCCCGCTGGTTCATCGGGAACAAGGTTACCTCCCGCAAATTCTGCGCCCCGCAAAGCAACATTACAATGCGGTCCACACCGGCTGCCATGCCACCATGCGGCGGCGCGCCATATTGGAAAGCGCGATAGAGACCGCCAAACCGTTCCTCGACGTCGGCCCGGGACAGACCCACAAGTTCGAACGCCTTCACCATCGTTTCGGGGTGGTGGTTACGGATCGAGCCGGACGCGATCTCGTACCCGTTGCAGACCAGATCATATTGATAGGCATTGATCGTCAGCGGATCCTTGCCCTCCAGCGCCTCCAGCCCGCCTTGCGGCATCGAGAACGGGTTGTGGCTGAAGTCGACCTTCTTCTCGTCCTCATCCCATTCATAGAAGGGGAAATCGACGATCCAGCAGAGATCGAAACGATCTTTATCGATAAGATCGAGCTGTTCGCCGACACGAACGCGCGCAAGGCCGGAGAGTTTCGCCGCCTGTTCTTCCTTGCCCGCCGCGAAGAACACTCCGTCATTGGGCCCGAGACCGAGCGCCTCGATCAGCATCCCGGTCGCTTCGGCCCCATGATTCTTGGCGATCGGTCCGCCCGGCTCACCGTCCTTGATGTTGATATAGCCGAGGCCCGAATAGCCCTCTCCCCGCGCCCAGTTGTTCATGTCGTCGAAGAACTTGCGGCTACCCGCGCCCGCGCCCGGAGCCGGAATGGCGCGAATTACGCCGCCGCTTTCGACGATCCCGGCAAAGATACCGAAACCCGAGCCACGGAAATGGTCCGTCACGTCGGTGATCAGAACGGGATTGCGCAGGTCCGGCTTGTCGCTGCCATATTTCAGCATCGCCTCGGCATAGGGAATACGGGAAAAGCTACCCGCAGGCGTCACCGGCTTGCCTTCGGCGAATGCCTCGAACACGCCCGCCATCACCGGCTCCATTGTGTTCCAGACGTCTTCCTGTGTGACGAAGCTCATTTCGAGATCGAGCTGATAGAATTCGCCGGGCAGCCTGTCCGCGCGCGGGTCCTCGTCGCGGAAACACGGCGCGATCTGGAAATACCGGTCGAACCCGGCGACCATCAACAGTTGCTTGTACTGCTGCGGCGCCTGCGGCAACGCGTAGAATTTCCCGGCATGGATACGACTGGGCACAAGAAAGTCGCGCGCACCCTCCGGGCTGCTCGCGGTCAGAATCGGCGTCGAATATTCGGTAAAGCCGATATCCTCCATGCGCCGGCGGATGTCGGAAATGATCTTCGTGCGCTTGACGATATTGGCGTGCAGCGTCTCACGCCGCAGATCGAGAAAACGATAGCGCAGCCGGACGTCTTCCGGATACTCCTGCTCACCCGCTACCGGCAGCGGCAGTTCCTGCGCGGCGGACTGGACCACGGCCTCATCCGCTCGGATTTCGATCTCTCCGGTTTCCATCTTGGGATTGATCGCTTCCGGCGCACGAGCGATGACCTTGCCAGTAACCGTCACGACGCTCTCGGGCTTCAGTGCTTCGATCACCTTGAAAACAGGTCCGTCCACCTCCGTGACGATCTGAACCATGCCATAGTGATCGCGCAGGTCGATGAAGACCAGATCGCCATGGTCGCGCTTGCGGTGCACCCAGCCGGAGACACGCACGGCCTCGCCGACATGGGACAGACGCGGATCGGCGCATTTGTGGGTGCGATATATATGCATGATGGCGTTTCTTTCGACGTCGCTCGTTGGAAATGACAAATGGATGCAACCGGGCTATGGCCGGGCCTTGGAACCCTGTTACGGCAAAATCCGGCGTAAAGCGCGCCTGCCCATAATGTGATCGACCCAGTTATGCAAATCCATCCGCTGATTACCGACAGCAAAGACCTTGCCAAACTCTGCGAACGCCTCTCCCGCTCCCCGTGGGTCGCGATCGATACCGAATTCATGCGCGAAAACAGCTATTGGCCGGACCTGTGCCTGGTTCAGATCGCCGATGCGCAGGAGGCCGCCGCAATCGATCCCAAGGCGCCGGACCTCGACCTCACTCCGCTGCTCGATCTGATGGTGAACAACGAAGATGTACTCAAGGTCTTTCATGCCGGCGGGCAGGATCTCGAGATCATCTACAACCTCACCGGAAAGACGCCATATCCGCTGTTCGACACGCAGATCGCGGCGATGGCGCTCGGACTCGGTGAACAGATCGGCTACGGCAATCTCGTCGATGCCTGGATGGGCATAAGCCTCGACAAGGGCGCGCGATTCACCGACTGGGCGCGGCGCCCGCTCGACAGGCGGCAGATCGACTATGCGATCGGTGATGTCACCTATCTCATCCAGATTTTCCCGAAGATGCTGGAACGCCTGCGCAAGACCGGACGAGGTGACTGGCTCAACGACGAGATGGAACGCATCGCCGATCCGGCCAACTATGTGAACCTGCCTGAAGAGGCCTGGAAGCGCGTGCGCATATCCAGCCGCAAGCCTGAGGTGCTGGGGCGCTTGAAGGCTCTGGCGGGATGGCGCGAGCAGGAGGCGCAATCGAAGAACCTGCCACGCGGGCGCATCGTCAAGGACGAGACACTGGCCGACATCGCCTCTCACCCTCCGCGCAGCCAAGAGGATCTCGGCAAGGTGCGCGGACTTTCGGCGGCATGGAAGGGCAACGACATCGGCGGCCGCCTGATGCAGGCGCTTGCCGCTGCTCAACCGCTCTCGCGCGATGAAATGCCCGAGCGCGATCCCAAACGCCCCGGGCTGGGCAAGGATGGCGCCCTGGTCGCCGACCTGCTGAAGCTTCTGCTAAAGATCCGCGCGAAGGAGATCGACGTCGCCGCACGCCTGATTGCCCGCAGCGACGATATAGAGATGTTGGCGGCAGGCATCCGGGAGGATCTGGCTATTCTGGAAGGCTGGCGGTTCGAACAGTTCGGCCGTGACGCGCTCGATCTGGTCGAAGGCCGCCTGGCCTTCGCGGTGGTCGAAGGGCGCCTCCACATGACTCGCGCCTGAAAGGAGAAGAGCATGGAATACAGGACAGCGATTTCATTCGGGTTGGCGGGCGTTGCCCTGTCAGCCTGCACGCCGGCCGAAAAGCCGGTATCTGCGGGAGAATCCGCAGGGCAAGTGCAACTCTGCAAAGCCGAACCCGTACAATCATTCCTCGGTCAGACTGCCAGTCAGGAAACGGGCGCGGAAATGATTGCAGCTTCGGGCGCACGCACCTTGCGCTGGGCTCCGCCGCGATCCGCTATGACGATGGATTTCCGACCAGACAGGCTGACCGTTTCCTATGACGACGCGCTGACAATAATTCGCGTCTCCTGCGGCTAAAACAGCTTTCAGTTCTCGACTGCAATCCGCCAGTCGGTTTCCATGGCCATGCCCAGATGCTTGAGCCGCCGGTTCACCGTTTCGCCCCGTAACGCCGCGTGCGAAGGACGGAACCGCAGCACAATGCCGCCTTCATCTCGCGTGATCCAGGCATTGTCGAGTGGTCCGGCAACCCCACCCGAAAGGCGTTGCGCCAGACGGACGGCAAGCCCCCACTGCACTGCCCTTGCGAGCGCTTCTGGCGTAGCGAGGCGGATCAGGTCTGGAACGAGCTCCGGTCCCCCGCCGAAATTCGCGTAAAGCGCCTGCCCCATCATCGCACGGCCTGCGCCATCGATACCGACCCAGTTGCCGTGCAGGGCGATCTCGAGGCCGCGCTCGGCGCGAAAATCAGGATTTGCGCGCCATGCGACGTCGCCGAGCATGCACGCCGCGCGACGCAGCCTCGTCCATTCACGCGGTTCTTCGGCAAAAAGCGGTGAAATCCAGTCGTTGATCAGTGCACCATGGCCTGGGAACCGTCCCTGCGCCTCGCCTTCCGCCTCCGCGGCGACCAACAACGGATCTTGAGTCCGTTCCTCGGCGCTCAGCGCCTCGAAAAGCAATCCTTCACGAAGGCCATGTGCGGAAACGACAAGTTTGCTGCTGGTCAACTGGCTGACAAGCGCCGCCAGCAGCGCCGACGCCTGCCCCAGGGTCGCTGCGCGCGACGAGGAGATCGCGGGGATCTTTTTGATGGCGGTCTTGCCCATTTGCGCAGTGACGCGCACCAGATAAGATGCTCTCGACGCCTCCATTTCATACTGGTGGATAACCGGCAGCGGAAAGCTCGAAAGCTGCATGTCCAGATGCGCGAGCGCGCGCCACGAACCGCCGACAAGGTATAGCGGCAAATTGCGGTCGATCCGATCCCACCCTTGATCGTTCAGCGCCTTGGCAAGATATTTGCGCAGGGCGACCTTACCCTTTTCGCGAATCGCGCCAAGACGAAGTACGCCGAGCGGCAGGGAAACCACCTCATGCACATTTCCGCCCTTTACCCGCGCCAGTTCAAGGCTGCCGCCGCCCAGATCGGCGACGATCCCATCCGCATCGGGGATCGCCGAAATCACGCCGAAACCGGCGGCGCGACCTTCTTCGTCGCCGGACAGGATGGCGACATCCATCTCGGCCTCGGCGCGCGCACGGGCGACGAAGTCAGCGCCATTCGTGGCCTCGCGGACCGCTGCCGTGGCGATGCACCGCATGTCCGTCAAATCCATCTCCCGCGCCAGACAGGAAAAGCGCATCAGAGCATCGATTCCCCGTTCCATGGCCGCGTCATCGATCCGGCCCGTTGCGCTAAGCGCCGCACCGAGTCCCGCCGAGACTTTTTCATTGAACAACAGAAAGGGCGTTCTGGGCGGGCCGTCATAGACGACCAGACGGATGCTGTTCGAACCGATATCGACTATCGCACGCCGCCGGGACTGCGCGGCGCTGCGCGCTGCGACAGGACGAATTCGGGCCAGTTCGTCAAGCACGGCCACAGCTATCCTCCACTCAGCTCCGGTACCGCAGGCTGAGCTTGGGTGCCGCATCGCCCTGTGCCTGCGCGGCTCCGCGTCCGGAAAGTGACGGGTTGGTCATGAAATAGCGGTGCAGGTTGAACGGCTTTTCTCCCGGCTCGAAGCGGTTGTAACTGCCATCAGGTTCCAGCGACCAGCTCTGTTCCGTATCGATAAGATTCGCGACCATGACCTGATCGAGTACCTGGTCGTGAACCGTCGGATTTTCGATCGGCAGCATATATTCCACCCGCCGGTCAAAATTGCGCGGCATCCAATCCGCCGAGCTTATGAAGACTTTGGCGCTGTTGTGAGGCATTGTCTGCCCGTTTCCGAACGCCCAGATGCGACTATGTTCCAAGAACCGGCCGACGATCGACTTGACCCGGATATTTTCCGACATGCCAGAAACGCCGGGCCTCAGGCAGCATATGCCCCGGACCACAAGCTCGATTTCCACGCCCGCATTGCTAGCGGCATAAAGCTTTTCGATGATCGCCGGGTCCACAAGGCTGTTCATCTTGGCCCAGATGGTAGCCGGGCGGCCGGCGCGGGCATGCGCAATCTCGTCGTCGACGAGGTCACACAGCTTGCGCCGGAGATCGTGCGGCGACATGGTAAGCACCTCGAGCCCCTTCGGTTCGACATAGCCGGTAATATAGTTGAACACAGAGGCGGCATCGCGCCCGACACGCGGATCGGCCGTGAAGAAGCTGAGATCGGTATAGATGCGCGCCGTGATCGGGTGATAATTACCGGTGCCGAAATGGCAGTAGGTGCGGAAGGCATCGCCCTCGCGGCGCACCACCATCGAGATTTTGGCATGGGTCTTCCAGTCAATGAAACCATAGACGACCTGCACACCAGCCCGTTCCAGCGCACTGGCCCATAGCAGGTTCTGTTCTTCATCGAACCGGGCTTTGAGTTCCACCACCGCCGTGACGGACTTCCCTGCCTCCGCAGCGTCGATCAGCGCGCGAATAACCGCCGATTGCTTACCGGCGCGATAGAGCGTCTGCTTGATCGCCACGACATCCGGGTCGGCTGCCGCCTGTTTCAGGAAGGCGATGACGACATCGAAACTCTCATAGGGATGGTGAACGATGATATCCTTCGCCCGGATGGCGGCAAAGCAGTCGCCGCCATATTCGCGAATGCGTTCCGGAAAGCGGGCCGCAAAAGGCTCGAACTTGAGGTCCGGACGATCTTCGTCGACCACCGCAGACAGGTCGCCGATGCCGATGAAGCCGTCGATATCGGCGATCATGGCCTCCTGCCCCTGCAGCAACTCCTGCAGCATCTCCTCGACCGCTTCGGGAATGCCGCGCTCGATCTCCAGCCGGATGACCCGGCCCCGCCGCCGCCGCTTGATCGCGCTGCGGAAATAGCGAACGAGATCCTCTGCCTCCTCCTCGACCTCGATATCGCTGTCGCGGATAACCCGGAAAATGCCGCTCTCGCGCACGTCGTAGCCCGGGAACAGCCGATGGCTGAACCGCCGAACCACGCTTTCCAGCGCCATATAGCGTGCGGGATTCCCGGGAATGCGGAAAAACCGCGACAGCGACGAGGGTATCATCACGAGTTCGCGCACGTTCTCGCCGTCCGATTGGCGGATGAGGTCGAACAGCAGCGAAAGGCCCAGATTGGGGATAAACGGAAAAGGGTGCGCCGGATCGAGCGCCTGCGGCGTGAGGATCGGGAATATCTGCGTCAGGAAATGCTCTTCAAGCCACGCCTCGATGTCAGGACTGAGCGGTTGGTCATCGATCACTTCGATACCTGCTTCGGCAAGATCGCCACGCAGGGAATGCCAGGCCGCCTGCTGGTCCTGCATCAGCGCGTCGGCCTCAGCGCCGATCGCCGCCAACTGCTGCGCCGGGGTCAGCCCATCGGCCGAGCGTACTTCCAGATTGTCCAGCTGTTGTCCCTTCAGACCAGCAACGCGGACCATGAAGAACTCGTCGAGATTGTTGCCGCTGATCGACAGGAACCTCAGCCGTTCAAGCAAAGGATGAGCGGTATTGGTTGCTTCCTCCAGCACGCGACGGTTGAACGCAAGCCACGAAAGCTCGCGGTTGAAATAACGCTCGCCCGTTTCGGCCAGGCTGATGACCGGATCGGCTTCAGACATTGTCGATGTTCTTCTCGCCCTGTGGGTGCGCCGCCGGGGACGCGGGTTCATCCCCGCTTATAGGCAGAAATCCTAAATTTTGCAGTGCTTCTTTCGCCATCGGCACGGAAATCTTGCGGGTGGAGGCGAGCGACATCGCGTTGAGCCGGTCGAGCAGCAGAGCGATCGCTGCGTAGCTTCGCTCGGTTCGCCGTGCCAGCCAGTCCGGCAGGTCGGCGGAATAGGCCGATCCGGCACGCGCAAGGCCATTCTCGATCAGGGCGTGAACCAGGGCATCATCCGGCTCTTCGATTCGCACATGCGGGGCGGCGGCGATGCGCGACCGCAAGTCGGGCAGCGTCACGGTCCAGCTTGCCGGGACGTCGCGCGAGACAAGCAGAAGTGGCCGGCCCGAGTCCCGCGCCATGTTCCAGCGATAGAATAGCTGGTCATTGGCCATTCGGGGTGCGTCATCGATAACATCGCCGCCGGATATCACCGCAAAGTGGTGACCCAAAGTGGTCTTGCCCGATTTCGGCGGACCGGACAGGATCGAGATCGGCACCGGCCAGTCCCGCCATTGCTCGATATGCTGGGCCGCCATCCGGTTGGCCTCACTGAGAATGAACTGGCCGGCATGCGCCTGCCCCGCCCAGTCGAACGGCAGGCCAAGCTGGCTCATTGCGCCCCCGTCGGCGCGCTCCCTCGCCGGCTGATCCTCAGCGTGCTGCCCGATACACCGACGGACAGCCCGCGCGCCTCCAGTCCCGCCTTCAGCGTTTCGATCGAACCCTCGAAACTGACCTGCATCACCGAAACGCCGCCCAGCGCGAGACTGCTCGTAGCGGCAGACCGCACGCTCGGCACGCCCCGGACCAGCGCCTCATTCTGGTTTACGGAGGATACATCGGGCGTATCGAACTGGATCGAGAAAGTGGCGATACCAGGGCCGGAAACGACCGGAACATCGCTCGTCTCGACGACATCATCGCTCAGGTTCATCAGTTCGCTCGCATTGACCGGTTCCTCGATCACCAGAGACGGATCGGGCCTCAGCCGGCCGTCCAGCAAGGCCTGGGTATATATGCCGTTCAGCCGCTCTATCGCCTGATCGAGCATGCTAGGGATCGCAGCCTCGTTGGCGGCCCTAAGCGAGAAGGTTCCCAGAAGGTCGTTGTCAGGCCCGTATCGCGCGGCGAACCTGCCGATCACCGGACCGCCGGGCCATTGCCGTTCCAGCCGCGCTATCGGAAAAACGACGTCGGCCGCCCCATATTGGTCGAGGATATTGCGCCACCAGTTCCGGCCGCGCCTGCCCGCCTGCCCGGCATCGAGCAGCAGCGCATCGGGTCCCGATCCGCTCGTCCGCACATAATCGATGGCCGAATCGCCGGTGCGATAGCGCGCCCAGGCCTTCTGCCATTCATTGATCGATTCAAACACAACCGAAGTGCCGCCCTGACGCAATATCGGTATGACGAGAAGCGGTGGCGAGCGCATGGCAGTGCTGCGAATGCCGAGGATCTGGCCCGCTCGCGCCCGGTCGAACAGCACGCGCAATGTCGCGATATAGCGGTTCGCTCCAACCTGTTCCGATTCGACCTCGATACCCGAAACGATCTGGTCGAGCTGACTATCGGAAAGGCCTACCCCGCCCCCGCCATTGGTATTCTGCCACAATTTCTTCCAGCCCAGACGCTGTGCTTCCTTCCATGCCGCCGACCGCGCCGCCTCGGCGGTCTTTGCATAAAAGTCGACATGGATTCCGCCGACTTCAAAGTCGCCGCTGCTGGCGATAGGAGGAACGCCGCGCTCACCTTCCATCTGCGCGACCAGCGCGGCAGCGCCCAGCCCAAGCGCCACGACCAACGGAATCGCCATCAGGCGGCCAAACGACGGCAGGCGCACGAGCATAGGCAAACGGGCCAACAGGGTCATGGGTGCGGACACGGGCGCCCTTTTGGCGGGAAATGCCATGAAATCCAAGCGGGCAATTAGAGACCTATCGATTTTTCGTGCTTCCCTGCGAAGCCCGCCGCCCTTGATAAAATCGGCAGATGCGATAGGCGCTTTGCCATGAGCAGTTCGTCCGACTCCACCACAGAGGCACACCACAGTTACAGCTACGCGGAAGCGGGCGTGAACATAGCGGCTGGAAACGCGCTCGTCAGGGCGATAGCACCCTTGGCAAAGGCGACACGCAGGCCCGGCGCCGATGCCGATCTCGGCGGTTTCGGCGGCTTTTTCGACTTGAAGGCGGCGGGTTTCAGGGATCCCTTGCTGGTCGCGGCAAATGATGGCGTCGGCACCAAGCTGAAACTGGCGATCGACAGCGGCAAGCATGACACGGTCGGCATCGACCTTGTCGCCATGTGCGCCAACGACCTGATCGTACAGGGCGCCGAACCGCTCTTCTTTCTCGATTATTTCGCGACCGGCCGCCTCGAAAATGGCATCGCGGAGCGCGTCATCGCAGGTATCGCAGAAGGGTGCAAGCAGGCAGCATGCGCGCTGATCGGCGGAGAAACGGCTGAAATGCCGGGTATGTATGCCGATGGCGACTATGACCTTGCCGGTTTCTGCGTCGGCGCGGTCGAACGCGAAGAGGCGTTGACGGGCAACCGCGTGCAGACAGGCGATGTTCTGCTGGGACTGGCCTCATCTGGCGTTCACTCCAACGGCTATTCGCTGGTGCGCCGTCTTGCCTCCGACAAGGGCTGGAAGCTCGACCGCCCCGCCCTGTTCGATCAGGACGTGCTGCTGATCGACGCGCTGATGGCGCCAACGCGCATCTATGTGAAGTCTCTGCTGCCCAGCATCCGCAAGGGCGACATCCACGCGCTCGCCCACATCACCGGCGGCGGATTGCTCGAGAATATTCCGCGCGTCCTTCCGCAAGGATTGCGGGCGGTGGTCGATGCCGATGCGTGGGACCAGCCCCGGCTGATGGCATTCCTTCAGGCACAGGGCAATATCGAGCCGGGCGAGATGGCGCGCACATTCAACTGTGGCATCGGTATGGTGCTGGTAGTGGCTGAGCGTGAAGCTACGCGCGTGACGGAGGAACTGACGGCTGTCGGCGAAACTGTCCACCGCATCGGCCGGATAGAACCGGGCACCAAGGGCTGTACCGTGCGTGGTTCGGCCGAGGCGTGGAGCGCGCGCGAGGCGTGGGAAGCCGGGCATGATGGCTGAATCCGGGCCTGAAAAGGCTCGCGTCGCCGTCCTTATCTCCGGGCGCGGATCGAATATGGCGGCCCTGGTCTATGCCGCCAAAGCGGAGGATTGCCCGTTCGAGATCATGCTGGTCGCATCAAACGATCCCGAAGCTGCCGGTCTGCAACTGGCGGCAGCCGAAGGTATCGCCACTTTCGCGCACAGCCACAAGGGGATGAAGCGCGCCGAATTTGATGCGATCATCGACGCGGAGCTGCGCAGGGCCGGGGCGGAGTATATCGCTCTTGCCGGATATATGCGCTTGCTGTCCCCGGAATTCGTCGCCGGCTGGGAAGGCCGGATGCTCAACATCCACCCCTCGCTGCTTCCCAAATACAAGGGCCTGCATACGCACGAGCGCGCGTTGGAAGTAGGTGACAGCCATGGCGGTTGTTCCGTCCATGTCGTGACGGCGGAACTGGACGATGGACCGGTCCTCGGCCAAACCGAAGTGGCGATCATGCCTGGAGACACACCCGACTCCCTGGCGGCGCGCGTGCTGATCGCCGAGCATCAGCTTTATTCACGCGTTCTGGCATCATGGGTTATGCGCGAGCAGACGCCAGACTATTGGCTCGGTCGAATACGCGAATTGGCAATGGCCATGCCCGAGGCGGACGAGGTAACGTCCCATGGCATGCCCTGTTTCGGCATCGTCAAGGGCAAGAAATTTGCCTGGTTCACTCACGATCATCATGGTGACGGGCGCACTGCCCTGCTGGTCAAGATCAGTGGGCCGGACGAGCAGGCGATGCTGATCGAGCGGGACAGCGAACGCTTTTTCCGTCCGGCCTATTTCGGTGACGGCTGGATCGGTATCCGCGTCGATCTGGGAAACAATGACTGGGATGCGATATCGGACTGGATTGCACGCAGCTGGCGCGCCGTCGCCCCAAAGCGGCTCACAAAGCTGATGGATGTGGCGGACGCTTTCTGAAATGCTCGTCGCGAAGCGCCTCGTTATCAAGGGCCGCGTTCAGCGCGTATGGTATCGCGCCTGGACCGTGGAAACGGCACGCCGGATCGGCCTGGTAGGTTGGGTGCGCAACCGGCGCGACGGGTCAGTCGAGGCCGTTGTGCAAGGCATCGACGCGGCAATCGAGCGCTTCATCGGCCAGGCATGGGATGGTCCTCCCGCCGCCGAGGTCGAGAGCATCGACGTGCTGGAGGAAACGGTCAGCGACATGCGCGATTTCGAGCAGCGGTCGACCGATTGAGGATGACAACCGCGACGCTTCGCTTGAACTTCAGTTGACGCGTTTGACGAAAACCCCGTTCTCCCGCTTTTCCGTCTGGAAATTGGGAAGGCTCTCGACCAGATCCGTCAATCGCGTGAAACCATAGTTGCGCGTGTCGAAGGAAGACCGCGCGCTCGCCCGGCGTCCCACCTCGGAAAGGCTGGCAAACCCCCGGTCGTCACGTTTTGACGCTTTTATCGCTTCGCCCAGTAGGGCAATCATGTCCGCATCCACGGCAGGCTTCTTGGCCGCCGGCGCATCTTCTGACTTCAGCTTTTCAACGTTGATGAAACGCGTACAGGCCTGACGGAAGGACTCGGGTGTCTTCGTCGTGCCAAAGCCATAGACTGGCAGACCACTCTGACGGATGCGCATGGCGAGCGGCATGAAATCGCTGTCGCTCGACATCAGGCCGAACCCATGCACCTGGCCGCCATGAAGATAGTCCATCGCATCTATTGCCATTTTCATGTCGGTCGCATTCTTGCCCTTGGTGACGTCGAACTGCTGCTGCGGATCGAGCGCGTGGCGATGGGTCATCGCCGCCCAGCCCTTGAGCGCGGGCTTGCTCCAGTTTCCATAGGCGCGCCGGACATTGACCGCGCCGAGTTCTGCAAGGATGCTCAGCACATTTTCCAGATCGTCTGGGGAGGCATTGTCCGCATCTATCAGCAAGGCGATGTTCGCTGGTTTGTCGATCGGCATTATGCGTTCGTCTCCCTGCGCAATCTTCAGCGAGTCAGCTTCTTGTATGCGAGGCGCGTCGGACGGTCGGCTGCATCACCGAGACGACGGCGCTTGTCTTCCTCATACGCCTCGAAATTGCCCTCGAACCATTCGACATGGCTGTTGCCCTCAAAGGCGAGGATATGGGTCGCGAGACGATCGAGAAAGAAACGATCGTGGCTGATGACCACGGCGCATCCCGCGAAATTCTCTATCGCATCCTCCAGAGCCGCCAGCGTTTCGACATCGAGGTCGTTGGTCGGCTCGTCCAGCAGCAGGACGTTGCCACCGGTCTTCAGCATCTTGGCCATATGGACACGGTTGCGCTCACCGCCGGAAAGCTTTCCGACATTCTTCTGCTGGTCCTGCCCCTTGAAGTTGAACGCGCCGACATAGGCGCGCGTGCTGGTGTCGAAACCGTTGACCTTCATGTAATCGAGGCCGTCCGAGATCTCCTCCCAGACATTCTTCGATCCATCGAGATGATCGCGGCTTTGGTCAACATAACCGAGCCGAACGGTCGCGCCGATGTCGATCTCGCCGCTGTCGGGCTTTTCCTGCCCCGTGATGATGCGGAAAAGCGTCGATTTGCCCGCGCCATTGGGGCCGATCACGCCAACGATACCGCCGGGCGGCAGCATGAATGACAGGTTCTCGAACAGCAGCTTGTCGCCATAGGCCTTTGAAATGTTCTTCGCCTCGATAACCTTGCCGCCAAGGCGCTCGGGAACCTGGATGACGATCTGCGCCTTGCCGGGGGATCGGTTTTCCTGCGCGGCGACGAGTTGATCGAACTTGGCGATACGCGCCTTCGATTTGGTCTGGCGCCCCTTGGGACCCTGCCGGATCCACTCCAGTTCCTCCTTGATCGCCTTCTGACGCCCGCTTTCCTCGCGATCCTCCTGCTCGAGGCGCTTGGCTTTCTTCTCCAGATAGGTCGAATAATTCCCTTCATAGGGGAAATATTTGCCCCTATCGAGTTCGAGGATCCAGCCCACGACATTGTCGAGGAAATAGCGGTCGTGCGTGATCATCAGCACCGCACCCGCATAATTCTTGAGATGCTCCTCGAGCCATTCCACGCTCTCGGCGTCGAGATGGTTGGTCGGCTCGTCGAGCAGCAGGATGGAAGGCTTCTGGATCAACAGACGGGTCAGCGCGATGCGGCGCTTCTCGCCGCCCGACAGCTTGTCCACGGACCAGTCCGACGGCGGGCAGCGCAGCGCCTCCATCGCGATCTCCAACTGGTTGTCGAGCGTCCAGCCGTCCACCGCGTCGATCTTTTCCTGCAGCGTGCCCATTTCGGCGGCGAGCGCGTCGAAATCCGCGTCGTCCTCGCCCATCTCTATGCCGATCTGGTTGAAGCGATCGACCATATCGGCGATCTCTCGCGCGCCATCCTTGACATTCTCCAGCACTGTCTTGTTAGGATCCAGCTCCGGTTCCTGCGGCAGATAGCCGACCGTGATGTTCTCGCCGGGCCAGGCTTCACCGGTGAATTCGGTGTCGATCCCGGCCATGATCTTCATCAGCGTCGATTTGCCCGCACCGTTGGGACCAACGATGCCGATCTTCGCGCCAAAGTAGAATTGTATTTTTATGTTGCTGAGCACCG
>JBFXHW010000020.1:0-18561 GCA_050176605.1 Sphingobium sp.
CCGACGACAACGACCGAAGCGGCTATCCTCACGCGCTGGGACGGCCAGCTGTACGTTGTGCTCGGTGAAGCGCTTGACGACGGACGCTGGCAGATGCGCATCTGGTGGAAACCGTTTGTGACGCTGATCTGGCTCGGCGGTTTCATGATCGCGGGCGGTGGCGTGCTGACAATCATCGGGCGTGAGCGGCGCGGCTGGGCTATGAAGTTGCGCCGCAAAGAGGCGGAGGCGATCGCATGAATGCACGCTGGCTGATGTGGCTCCCCCTTGCGATCTTCGCCGCACTCGCCGTTCTGTTCATGGCTGGCCTGTTCCGTCCCGATGATGGCACGATAGCCTCCAGAATGGTCGGCAAGCCGATGCCGGCCTTTGACCTTCCCGCCGCCGCCAGCGATCGCCCCGGGCTCTCCACTGCCGATCTCGCCGACGGCAAGCCGCGCATGGTGAATGTCTTTGCGAGCTGGTGCCTGCCCTGCGCGGCCGAATCGTCACAACTTGCCGCGCTTGCGGCGCAGGGCGTGCCGATCGACGGCATCGCCATTCGCGACGCGCGCGAGGATGTCGACGCGTTTCTGGCTCGAAACGGAAACCCCTTCGACCATATCGGCCTCGATGCGCGATCCTCGGTACAGCTTGCGATCGGTTCATCGGGTGTGCCCGAGACCTTTATCGTCGATGGGCGGGGGCGCATCGTCCACCAGCATATCAGCGACATCCGGCCAGAGGATGTCCCGCGGTTGATCGAAATCTGGAAAGGCGCGCAATGAGGGCGCTGCTCCTCGTCCTTGTCCTTGTGCTGGCCGCGCCAATCCATGCGCAAACCGCGCTTCCGCCCGCGCCCTATGCCAACCGGCAGCTCGACGATCCCGCTCAGGAGAAGAAGGCGCGCGACTTCATGGCGACAATCCGTTGTCTCACCTGCCAGGGCCAGTCCATCGCCGACAGCAATGCCAGCATGGCGGCGGATTTGCGGTCGGAAATTCGCGAGCGGATTGCGGCGGGTGAAAGTCCCGAACATATTCGTGGCTGGCTCGTCGAACGCTATGGCGACTGGATCAGCTATGAACCCACGGCCGATCCGGTCCTGTGGCCGCTCTGGGCCGCTCCGCTGCTGCTGCTCGCAGGAGGCGGACTGCTGGTATTGGGGCGCATCAGGCGGCGCGGCAGGGAGAAGGCATGATGGGCTGGGCTATCGTGGCGGCGCTTTTTGTCTTGACCGGAGCCGGTCTGCTTGTCGCCGGTCGCCTGCCCACCGGGTTGCGCGAGCTTGTTGGCGCGGCGCTGTTGTTCGGTGTCGCCGGCTATGCCTGGCAAGGCAATCCCTCCATGCCCGGTTCGCCGCGTGATCCGCGCGAAGCCGCACCGCACTTTGATGAGGACCTCGCCAAATTGCGCAATGCCTTTGGCGGCGGTTACGGCAAGGCGGCCGGATGGCTCACCATGTCGGATGGTTTCGCCAGGCAAGGCAGGTCGAAGGATGCCGTGAATGTCCTGGTGTCGGCTGTGCGTGCGGAGCCCCGCGACCCCAATCTCTGGGTCGGCCTTGGCAATGCGCTGGTCGCGCATGGCGAGGGGGTTGTTTCGCCCGCCGCCGAATACAGCTTTCGCCAGGCCATGCGCATCGCGCCCGACGCGTCGTCGGCTCCCTATTTCTATGGCCTCGCGCTCGCTCAGTCGGGCCAGTATGCATCGGCGAGAAAGGTTTGGGGCGCGCTTCTGGCGCGCGTTCCGGAAAAAGCGCCACTTCATGCCGACCTGATCCGCGATATCGATCAGCTTGACCGTATCCTTGCGGGACAGGCGGAAACGGGCGGCGAGTGAGGCGCAAGGCTTTGTTGCTCCGCATCATGGCCTGTGCTAACCGGCCGCGATTGGCCGCTCCGGGCGGGCGTTTTCGGCGTGAACGGCGAGTCGTTCCACGCTTGAGAAGGCTGGCGAAAAGGAGCAAAGCGAAGGCATTTGCCCATGGCTGACGAGAGCAGCGCGGCAGCAGAAGGGACGTCCTCGTCCCCGCAGCTTACCGCGCATCATGCTGGTCATGACCGTGAAGCGGGCATGCTGCGTCTTGCCGTTGGTGCGATCGGCATCGTCTTTGGCGACATTGGTACCAGCCCGCTCTACGCGTTCCGCGAAACCTTTGCCGGCCACCACAAGCTGACGCTCGACGCCGACCATATCCTCGGTGTGATCAGCCTGATGTTCTGGTCGATGATGCTGGTGGTGACGCTCAAATATGTCACCGTCATCATGCGCGCGGACAACAAGGGCGAAGGCGGCAGTCTTGCGCTGCTCGCACTCATCAACGGTCAGAGTTCGACCAGGCGGTGGACATCCGGCATCATCCTGCTGGGAGTTTTCGCGACGGCGCTGTTCTATGGCGACTCTATGATAACGCCTGCGGTTTCGGTTCTGTCGGCGGTAGAGGGTCTGGCGGTTTATAATCCCCGGCTGGAAGGCCTCATTCTTCCGGCGGCGGTGATGATCCTCGTCGGGCTGTTCACGATCCAGCGTGGCGGCACCAGCAAGGTGGCAGCATTTTTTGGGCCGATCATGCTGATGTATTTCTGCGTGATCGCCACGCTCGGCATTATCAGCATCGTCCAGTCGCCGGGCATTCTCTATGCACTCAATCCCTATTGGGCGGTGATGTTCTTCGTCACCGATCCGATGCCTGCTTTCCTCGCGCTCGGTGCGGTCGTGCTCGCCGTGACGGGCGCGGAGGCGCTCTATGCCGATATGGGGCATTTTGGTCGCAAACCGATCCGCATGTCATGGCTCGTATTCGTACTGCCTGCGCTGATGCTCAATTACATGGGGCAGGGTGCGCTGCTGGTTCGCGAGGGCGTGCCGGCGCTCGAAAGCCCGTTCTACAATCTCGCGCCCAATTGGCTGCAGTTGCCGCTCGTCGGGATCGCCACGCTCGCCGCGATCATCGCCAGTCAGGCGGTCATCTCAGGCGCGTTTTCGGTGACGCAGCAGGCGATCCAACTCGGCTTCATGCCGCGTCTGCGTATATCTCACACCAGCGCATCGACGGCGGGGCAGATCTATATTCCGCTCGTCAACTGGGGCCTGATGGTCATGGTCATCCTGCTGGTCCTGACCTTCCGCACATCATCGAATCTGACCGCGGCCTATGGCATCGCCGTCACCGGCGCGATGTTCATCGACAATGTCCTGCTGACGGTCGTCCTCTTCCGTCTGTGGAAATGGCACTGGGCCGGAGCGGTCGCGCTGCTCAGCGTTTTCTATATCGTCGACGGCGCCTATCTTGCGGCCAACCTCACCAAGATCCCCGATGGCGGCTGGTTCCCGCTATTCATCGGCTTTATCATATTCACCCTGCTCACCACTTGGTCGCGCGGGCGCAAGTTGATGATCGAGCGGATGCGTGAATCCGCGATGCCGATCCCGATCTTCGTTGCGAGTGCCGCCAACAGCGCGGTCCGGGTACCGGGAACCGCCGTGTTCATGACTTCCAGTCCGGATGGCGTGCCGCACGCGCTGCTCCACAATCTGAAACACAACAAGGTGCTGCATGAGCGCGTCATCCTGCTGACCGTGAAGATCATGGATGTGCCAGTGGTCATTGACGACGGGCGATGCCAGATCGACGATCTGGGACGTGGATTCTTCCGCCTGATCCTGCGTTACGGATTCATGCAGGAGCCTGACGTGCCGGCCGCACTCAAGCGAATCCACGATTGCGGCCAGAGCTTCAAGATGATGGACACCAGTTTCTTCCTCGCCCGGCAGACTTTGCTGCCATCCTCGCGCCCCGGCATGGCGGTGTGGCGCGAGAAGATATTCGCATGGATGTTACGCAATGCGGAAAGTGCGATGGAGTTCTTCCGCCTGCCCACCAATCGAGTCGTCGAATTGGGCAGCCAGGTGGAAATATAGGACTTCACGATGACGAAGCGGTTTGAATTCGGACCGCTTGTTATTGGGATCGCGCTCTCGGCCGGCGGTGGAGGCGTCGGGAGCGGATCGGTCGCGGCGGTTACACCCACACCTCCTCCATCCCCCAGTTCGTGGGGCGCACAACTTCAGGCAGGCAAGATCGTCTGACGTCCGCCCGGCCGGGCCGCCGCAGCGCGACATGCCCGGCCCTTTCCAAGGCGATTGCCGAGGGGAAACCGCTCGTCGGTCAGGCTGCCTTTGCCAGCACGCTGTTCGCAGCGGACAAGACCGCCTGAACCGACGCGGTAGCCACGTCGGCGTCCATCCCGACACCGAAAATGGTCCCGCCGTCCGGCCCCGTGCATTCGACATAGGCGGCGGCATTCACGTCCGTGCCGGCACCGATTGCATGCTCGCTATAGTCGACGACATCGAGGGCCACGCCCATCTCGTCGCGCAGGGCGGCAAGGATAGAGGAAATAAGCCCGTTTCCTCGGCCGGAGATGCTTCGCTCGGCGCCATTGTGGCTGATCTTGCCGACGAAAATGCGGTCGCCTGCTGCGCCGCTTTCATTATAGTCGATCAGGCGGGCCGGCTGGTCCGGGCCGAGGCGGTAATAGGCTTCGAACGCCTGCCAGATGTCGGCTGCATTGAGTTCGCGGCTGGTCTGGTCGGCCAGATCCTGCACCACGCGGCTGAAATCGGCCTGCATGCGCTTGGGCAGCTTCAGGCCTTTGTCCTGTTGCAGCACCCAGGCGACACCGCCCTTGCCGCTTTGCGAGTTGACGCGGATCACCGCCTCGTAATTGCGGCCGAGGTCGGCCGGGTCGATCGGCAGATAGGGCACATCCCAGAACTGGTCGTTGCGCGCCTCCTGCGCCGCGAAGCCTTTCTTGATCGCGTCCTGATGGCTGCCAGAGAAAGCGGTGAACACCAGCTCGCCCGCATAGGGGTGGCGCGGATGGACCGGGAGCTGATTGCAATATTCGACCGTCTGGATCACCTCGTCGATGTCCGAGAAATCGAGGGCTGGGTTGATCCCTTGCGTGTACAGGTTGAGCGCGACCGTCACGATGTCGCAATTGCCGGTCCGCTCTCCATTGCCGAACAGGCAACCTTCGACCCGGTCCGCACCCGCCATCATGCCCAGTTCGGCGGCAGCAACGCCGGTGCCCCGGTCGTTATGCGGGTGGAGCGAGATGATGACGGAGTCGCGTTTCGAGATGTTGCGGCACATCCACTCGATCTGGTCGGCATAGATATTGGGGGTCGCGGCCTCGACCGTGGCGGGCAGATTGAGGATCAACGGCTTTTCGGGCGTGGGCTGCAATATCGCCATAACCGCCTCGCAGCATTCAAGGCTGAAATCGAGTTCTGCGGTCGAGAATGTCTCGGGCGAATATTCGAAGCGCCAGTCTGTGTCGGGCTGGGCAGCGGCATGATCGCGCAACAGCTTCGCCGCGTTTTCGGCGATGCCGCGCACCTCATTGCGTTCCATGCCGAAGACGATGCGGCGCCATGCAGGCGAGACCGCGTTATAGACATGGACGATCGCCTGTTTCGCGCCGCGCAGGGACTCGAACGTCGTGGCGATAAGATCAGCGCGTGCCTGAGTCAGAACCTGCGGGGTCACGTCAGCGGGAATGAGGCCGTCGCGCACGAGGCCGGATATGAAATCGAACTCGGTGGCACCAGCGCTCGGGAAGCCGACCTCGATTTCCTTGACGCCGACCTTGCAGAGCAGCTCGAAGAACCGTCGCTTCTTCTCGGCATTCATCGGATCGATCAGTGACTGGTTGCCGTCACGCATGTCGGTGGAAAGCCAGATCGGCGGTTTCGTGATGACGGCGGAGGGCCATCGTCGATCGGGGAGGTCCACCTGCGGGAACGGGCGGTACTTGACGGAAGGATCGGCGAGCATGGTCATGCGAAATTTCCTGACTAGAGCGATTTCGAGTGAAACAGGACATTTCATGACTCGGAAATCGCGGTAAAACTCTGGATCGGGCCGGATCTGCGGCCCTCGTTACGACTATCGTGGTTGAAGCAGCCCTTAGGCAGTGTGCGCGGCGCGGGTGGCCAGCGCGAATGGCACGCCTAAGGGCGTGTAAGTCGTAGAAGCAGCAGAGGCAGACGCTGTATCATTGCCTGCCCCATACCGTCCGATGGTTAAAACTGTCTAGCGATTTTTCGCGGCGTCACTTTTCAAATGCGGCTGTGATCTTCAATTCAATCGTATCGCCGACGAGCGGCACCGCGCGCGCGATGCCGAAATCGCTGCGTTTTATTATTCCTTCGGCGATGAATCCGACGGTTTCGATGGTCTTTCCTTGCATGGTCATCGTTCCCGCGCCAACAAGTTCGGCGTCCAGCGTCACCTCTTTCGTCACGCCGTGGATCGTAAGATTGCCGGTGATTTCCGCGCCTTGGCCGTCAACGGTTACCGACGTCGAGGTGAACGACGCGGCCGGAAATTTCTCGGCGTCGAAGAAATCGGCCTTCATCAGATGCTCGTCGAGCTTCGGCACGCCGGTGCGCAGGTTCATGACAGGAAAGGTAACGGAAACCTTCGCCTTGGCCGGTGTCTTCGGATCGATCGTCAGGCTGCCCGATGAGGGTTCGGCGATGATCCCCATATTTCTGGTGAAGCCCATATGATCATAGGCAAACAGCACCTGCGTATGGCCGGGGTCGACAGCGTAGGTGCCGCCGGTAATCAGCGAAGTGTCCTTCTTGCCGGGCGGATTCATGGGCATTTGCGCATGGACGGCGACACCCGCCGAAACGGCGGCGGCAAGGAGGGCGGTCAGGGCCAGTGTACGCATCGAACTCTCCACAAGAAAGAAAGGGCGCCGCCAGCATAGGCGACGCCCCTTGTGAGTCCAGCGCAATGCGATGGTTTCAGTTCTTGTCCTTGTCGACCAGCTTGTTGGCGCCGATCCATGGCATCATCGCGCGCAACTCGGCGCCGGTCTTCTCGATCGGATGCTCGGCCTGCAGTTTGCGCTTCGCCTTCATCTCGGGATAGCCCATCTTGATGTCGGTCATGAAACGCTGAACGAACTTGCCTTCCTGAATGTCCTTCAGAACGCGCTTCATCTCTGCCTTGGTTTCGTCGGTAATGACGCGCGGGCCGGTGTGATAGTCGCCATATTCGGCGGTGTTCGATATCGAGTAGCGCATGTTGGCGATGCCGCCCTCATACATAAGGTCGACGATCAGCTTGGTTTCGTGCAGGCATTCGAAATACGCCATTTCCGGTGCATAGCCAGCTTCCACCAGCGTTTCGAAGCCGGCCATGATCAGATGGGACAAGCCGCCGCAAAGCACGGCCTGTTCACCGAACAGGTCGGTTTCGCACTCTTCCTTGAAATTGGTTTCGATAACGCCGGAACGGCCGCCGCCGACGCCGCTGGCATAGGCCAGCGCGACGTCATGGGCATTACCCGTCGCATCCTGATGAATGGCGATGAGGCAGGGCACGCCGCCGCCCTTTTGATATTCGCTGCGCACCGTGTGGCCCGGGCCTTTGGGCGCGATCATGATCACGTCGACATCGGCGCGCGGTTCGATCAGGCCGAAATGCACGTTGAGGCCGTGGGCGAAAGCGAGGGCTGCGCCGGGCTTCATGTTGGCATGAATGTCTGCCGCATAGATGTCGGCCTGATTTTCGTCGGGGGCGAGGATCATCAGGATGTCGGCCCAGGCGGCGGCCTCGGCATTGCTCATAACCTTGAAGCCCGCACCTTCGGCCTTCTTGGCGCTGGCGGAGCCGGGGCGTAGCGCGATCGCGACCTCGGCGACGCCGCTGTCCCGCAGATTCTGCGCATGGGCATGCCCCTGGCTGCCATAGCCGAGCACGGCGATCTTCTTGTTCTTTATGAGGCCGAGGTCGGCGTCACGGTCGTAATAAACCTTCATGATATTTTCCGTTTCCCTGTCATTACAATGCGTTGATGGTGATGCCGGTCGGATGACCGTCTATACTGGTGCTGTTCTTGCGGGCGCGATAGTCCCGAAGCTGTTCATCGCTCTGCCCTTCGGCCCATTTACGGAGCGTCTGCCGCTCGGCGACGAGTTCCATCTGCGGTACTGCATAGCCGCAGGAGGTCTGGACGCTATCCACCTCTATGACGAAGATCTGGCGCGTGCCGGGGATCTCGTCGAAATGAGCTATGAGATCACCCCATTCCTGTTCGCCCGGCTGCACGTTGCGCGCATGGCCATAGACGCGCAGTATCAAGGCCTTGCGTGTGAAGGAACAGACCATCAGGGTGATGCGGTCGTCTTCTTTCAGATGCGCGGCTGTTTCATTTCCGCTGCCGGTCAGGTCGAGATAGGCGATCCGGTTCGGCGAGAGTACGCGCAGCGTATCCATGCCCTTCGGGCTCAGGTTGATGCGCCCATTCTTTGGCGCACTCGCTACAAAGAAAACCGGCGCGGCAAGCAGTTCCTGCTCATGGTCCGGTTCGAGGGATGAGAAAAATTGGGCCATATGCTGTTCCTGGGAGTCCCGTGCTCACAGGGAGATCGGGAACGTCTTCAATCCTTTCCGCGTACCATGCCGACGATGCCGGTGCGGCCGACCTCGACAAGGCCGAGATCGCGCATCAGGCCGACGAAAGTGTCGATCTTGTCGGTCGGGCCGGTAATCTCGAAGACGAAGCTCTCGGTCGTCGTGTCGACCACCTTGGCGCGGAAGATGTCGGCAAGGCGAAGCGCCTCGATGCGGTGTTCGCCGGTACCGGCCACCTTTACCAGTGCCAGTTCGCGCTCGACAAAGGGGCCGTTTTCCGTGAGGTCCGCGACCTTGTGCACCGGCACCAGCCGCTCGAGCTGTGCGATGATCTGGTCGATCATGCGCGGCGGGCTCTTGGTGACGATGGTAATGCGGCTAACCTGATGATCGTCGGAAATGTCGGCGACCGTCAGGCTCTCGATATTATAGCCACGCGCAGTGAACAGGCCCGCGATCTTCGCAAGGATACCCGCTTCGTTGGTGACGGTGATCGACAGGACGTGCCGTTCGCTCATTTCCTCGGTGATATGCATCGACCCTAGACCTCTTCTTCCTTTTCGCGGCGCAGGGAGAGCATCCCTACGAGCGCATAATGCCAATCCCCGTCCAGCCGGTGGGCGATGCGTACCGGGAAACCGACGATGGAATCGAAAATCTTACCCAAATGCTCGCCGACATAGCGCGGGCTGATGAGTACCCGTCCATGCACGACATTGTTCATCTTGTACCCGGCGTCGAGCGTCATTTCCCATTCTTCCAGTTCCTCGATGGCATAGTCGACGGTCCAGCCTGTCAGTTCCTCAAGGTCCGTCTGGCGCGCGAAATCCCACGGCTCGGTAATATGGATGCGAAGCTTCAGGTGTTCGGTCATGCCGGTTTCCAGAAATTGTTCCTCTATACCAAAGCCTTGGCCTCGTCCGCCATGGTTCCGGAAACCTGACTCGGATCGAGCAGCATGTCGGTGTGAGCCGCGCCGCTGGGGATCATCGGGAAGCAGTTGGTCAGCTTCGCGACGCGGCAATCCACCATCACGGGGCCAGGCGTTTCCAGCATCTGGGCGATACCGGCCTGAAGTTCCTGCGGTCCTTCGATGCGTATGCCGGTCCAGCCATAGGCTTCGGCCAGTTTCACGAAGTCGGGCAGGCTGTCCGAATAGCTTTCCGAATAGCGGCTTTCATAGGTCAGTTCCTGCCACTGGCGGACCATTCCCATATATTCATTGTTGAGGATGAAGACCTTGACCGGCAGCCGGTATTGCGTGGCCGTGCCCAGTTCCTGAATGTTCATCTGGACCGAGGCATCGCCCGCGACACAGATGACCAGACTGTCGGGATTGCCCATTTGCGCGCCTATGGCTGCCGGGAATCCATAGCCCATCGTGCCAAGACCACCGGAGGTCAGCCATCTGTTGGGTTCGTCGAAATGATAATGCTGCGCCGCCCACATCTGGTGCTGCCCAACCTCAGTGGTAATGATCGTATCCTTGCCCCTGGTGGCCGAGAACAGCTCTGCCACCGCGCGCTGAGGCATGATCTCTTCGCCATCCTCGACGAAATCCAGGCTCTTGCGCGCGCGCCAGCCCGCAATGCGAGCCCACCACTCGTCCAGCTCTGCCGGTTTGTAGTCCCGGGCCTTCCACTCCGCGATCATGTCGGCGAGCGCGCTGCCCGCGTCGGCGACGATGCCGAGGTCGACCATCACCGTCTTGTTGATCGAGCTGCGATCGATGTCGATATGGATCTTCCGGCTTTCCGGAGAAAAGGCGTCGAGCCGCCCGGTCACACGGTCATCGAACCGGGCGCCGATATTGATGATGAGGTCCGCCTTGTTCATGGCGAGGTTGGACTCATAGGTGCCATGCATACCCAGCATGCCGAGCCATTGCGGCGAGCTGGCCGGGAAAGCGCCAAGCCCCATCAGGGTCGAGGTGACCGGTGCACCGATGATGCCTGCAAATTCGCGCAGCAGTTCGGAAGCCTCTGGCCCCGCATTGATGACGCCGCCGCCGGTGTAGAAGATCGGTCGTTTTGCCGCCGCGATCATCGCAACGGCTTCCTCGATTGCGCTGCTTTCGGCCTTCACCTGCGGGCGATAGCTGACGTGGCTAGAGAGGTCCGGGCGCTCATAGGGAGCGGTCGCGACCTGCACGTCCTTGGGAATGTCGATGACGACCGGTCCCGGCCGACCGGACGTCGCGATATGGAAGGCCTCGTGCACGATTTGCGCGAGCCTGGCGGGCGATTTCACCAGATAATTATGCTTGGTGCAATGGCGCGTGAGGCCGACCGTGTCTGCCTCCTGAAAGGCATCGGAACCGATCAGGTGCGTCGCAACCTGTCCGGTGATGACGACCAGCGGGATCGAATCCATCAGGGCGTCGGTGATGCCGGTGATCGCGTTGGTTGCGCCGGGGCCGGAGGTGACAAGCACCACGCCCGGCTTGCCGGTCGAGCGCGCATAGCCTTCCGCCATGTGTGTCGCGCCCTGCTCGTGGCGGACGAGGACATGCTTCAGCTTCGGGTGGTTGTAGAGGGCGTCATAAATGGGCAGCACTGCGCCGCCGGGATAGCCGAACACGACTTCGACTCCCAGATCGACCAGGCATTGCACCAATATGTCCGCGCCGCTCTTCTCGGCCACACTCATTCTCCTCGCAATCGCTTGCATTGGGCCCGACCCGGCAACATCGTCGTTGTCGCGGAGTTGCTGTGCCGCAGCGGCACCGCATGGGCCAAGCGCAGGGGAATCGCAACCCCCGAGCGCCGGCAGGTCAATATGAGACATAAAATTCCATGTCAACAAATATTTGAATAATTAAATTACAAATTGATCAACGATTTTGGAATCTGGGTGCCCCTGCCAGCGTGGCCAATCCAGCGGCGGCTGGTTTGAAAACCAGGTATATTGGCGCTTGGCATATTGGCGTGTGCTCGCCTGCGCCCGCGCCACCATCTCATCGCGCGACAGGCGTCCGCCGAGCCACGCCGCGATTTCGGGTACGCCGATCGCGCGCATGACCGGCAGATCGGGAGAGAGTTCGCGAGCCAGCAGTGCCTCGACCTCCGGGATCGCGCCCGTTTCCAGCATGGCCTCGAAACGGAGATGACATCGCGCCATCAGCCAGTCGCGCGGCGGCAGCAGGATGAGGGGGCGCAATGAGACAAGTTCGCTAATCCCGCCGCGCTTTTCCTTGCGCCATTCGATGATGCTGCGGCCGGTCGACCGGATGACTTCCAGCGCGCGGGCGACGCGGGTGGTGTCGGTGGGGGCCAGTCTCGCGGCGGAAACCGGGTCCTCGATCTGGAGCGCGGCGTGGCTGTGTTCGACAGGCATCGCCCGCACGTCGGCGCGGATCGCAGGGTCAATCTCCGGTACAGGGGCGATCCCATCCAGCAGGGTGCGAATATAGAGACCCGTGCCGCCAACCAGAATCGGTAATGCGCCCGTGCTTTGCGCGGCGGCGATCTCGTGCCTCGCGCTCGTGGCCCAGCGCGCCGCCGAGCAGGCCTCTGACCCGTCTATCGTTCCGAACAGACGGTGCGGCGCCCGTGCCATTTCCTCTGCCGATGGCCTCGCGGAGAGGATGGCAAGGTCGGCATAGACCTGACTCGCGTCGGCGTTGATGACGATCCCGCCCGTTCGTTCGGCCAGCGCGATTGCCAGCGCGCTCTTGCCGCTGGCGGTCGGCCCGGCAATAAGCGCGAGCGGCGGCCGACCGGATTCGGCCGGTTCGAGGTCGGGAGTAGGCATGTTCGTCGCCACCATAGTCGCAAGCGCCAGCATCGGGCAGGGGGATATTGATGAGGCGGTAGACCGCGTGCGCGCGGCGGGAGGAGATATCTCTGACCGCGTGATACTCGAACCGGGTAAGGCGGCCGACATCTTTTTCGCAGGCGATGCGAAGGCGGTACGCTCGGCCTTGCAGGCGATGACGGGTGGCGTCGATGTGATCGTCCAGCCCGCCGCCACGCGGGAAAAGAGATTGCTGGTGGCCGACATGGATTCGACCATGATCACCGTCGAATGCATCGATGAACTGGCCGATTATGCCGGGATCAAGCCACAGATCGCCGAGGTGACCGAACGTGCGATGCGCGGTGAACTGGATTTTGCAGAGGCGTTGAAGGCGCGCGTGGCACTGCTCGCCGGGCTCGATGAGGCGATGATCGAGCGCTGCCGCGAGGAGCGGGTGCGAATCATGCCCGGGGCGAAGGCGCTGGTGCGCACCATGGTGGCGCGCGGCGCGCATACGGTGCTGGTGTCAGGCGGCTTCACCCGTTTCGCCGAGCCGGTAGGCGCGGAGATTGGCTTTCGCAAGGTTGTTGCCAATATCCTCGATATTGCAGATGGCGCGCTGGCAGGAACGGTGCAAAGCCCGATCGTCGACTCCGCGCGCAAGCAGCAGGAGCTGGAACAGGCCTTGGCGGCGCTGGCGATCGATCCGGCCCTTAGCGTTGCGATCGGCGATGGTGCCAACGACATTCCGATGATAGAGGTGTCGGGGCTCGGCGTTGCCTATCACGCAAAGGAAAAGACGCGGGCCGCCGCCGACGCCGAAATCCGCCATGGCGACCTCTCGGCACTCCTTTATGCGCAGGGTATCAAAAGGGCCAGTTGGGCCGGAGATTGAGCTGGTTTGGTCAGCCCGGCGCGATCGATTTCAATTTTTCAATCACATCGTCGATTCGGATTCTGCGATATTTTCCATAGATCAGGCAGAAGATACCGAAGAGCGCGATGCCTGCTGCTATGATCGAATATAACAGATCGTGCTGGCTCAGCTCGGAAAGCGCGCCTCCCAGGCCTTTGACCTCGGAGGAATGATGAAACCAGGCAGCCCTGATAATTGCGATGCCGATTATCACGAATACGACTGACCGTGCACCATAGCCCATGCGCCCAACCGGCTTGGCGAAAGCAGGGGTGTCGGCCGCCATCTGATACACAAATTTCGCGGTCCATGCGTTTTTCGCCTGTTCCAGCGCTGCGAGCAGGAAGCCGATGCCGACAATCCCCAGAAGTACGTCTCCGAAGGGCAGGTCCAGCACCATCTGCGCCTTTTCCTGCTGATCGCCGCCTTGTTGCGCCTTTCCCCCGAACGCAAGCATCACGGCGCCCGCCGCGAGACCCATATGCGCCAGCCCACTGGCGAAATGCCCAATTCGTTTGCCTTTTTCTTTCCATCCCTTCCCCGAAAGATCGAGATCGATGACCGCCGTGTAGAGGCGGAAAATTCCATAGGCCGCGAGGCCGACCGCCAACGGGACCAGCAAGATCGTACCAGCAGGAGCTTCGCGAATTTGCTGGAACAGACCAGTCGTTCCTTCCTCTGCCACGCCTCGGGTCGTCAGCGCGAAATATCCGAGAAGGACATAGACGATCCCTCGGGCGAAATAGCCGGTACGGGCGATGGTTTCCACCTGAGTGACTGGGCCCATTGTCTCTTCTCCCTTACCGGATCGGAGAAGTTGCCTCTTGAGCGTTAACACGGGCTCTGGCGACACTGCGCAGAATTGCGCTTCGCGATCGGGTTTCAGGATCAGGACGAACGAAAGCGGGAAGTGGTTCCCGGCTGATCGGCGAGTTGGGCTCCGTCAGAACCGGAATTCATATTCCAGCACGAGACGGAACTGGCCGTTCGTTTCATCGCGAGCGCTGCCGAGCGCGAACAGATATCCAGCCTCGATCTCCAGTTCTCCGCCCTCATCGCCGCGGCCGGGAAGATGCTCGATCTCAGTACGGACCATGGGCCCGGCGAAATGCTCCTCGCGCGGCAGGAAATCGCGGGTCGAGCCCAACTCGCCAAATGCCTCCGCGCCAATGCGAAACTCGCCGAACGCCTGCCAGTCGACGGCGGCGGCATAGCCGAATTCCAACGGCTCGCCGCTTTCAAGCTCCTTCTCGACGACCAGATTGAGGCGCGCATCGAAAGGCCCCTTGCTGTGCTGGAGCAGCAGCTTCGTCTCGATCGCGTCAGCGCCATGGCGCACCGCCTCATATTCGCCATAGAGCGCGACATCGAGGTTCAATGCATCGATGCGGCCGAGATGAACGATGGACTCGAGCGCATAGGCTTCCACCTTGCGGCCCTCATGAGGCTCACGCTCGGTCTCCATGAGTACGCCGAGCGAGAGTTTGTCGCTGAAATTATGCGCGATTTCGATCACGGCGGCATCCTCGCCATCGGCCGCATCGCCGGTGAGGCGGCCATAACGCATTTCTATTTCCGTGACGCCCTTCTCCAGCCTTGCGCCATATACCTTGTCGCCAAGCCCGGGTGCCGCGAGCGCGGGCGCGGCCATCGCGACGGAGAGCGTCGCGGCGAAAATTTTGCATGCAATCTTCATGAGTCCCCCCTGTTTGGGGTTCTACTAATGAGAGCCATTATCGTTAGCAAGAAAAATGGACCGAATTTTTCGGTGCCAATGGCTGTCGTTCACATTGCCTTGATAATGCAGTCCGCTCCCGATGCCTTGATTGCCGCGCACAGCTTTGCGGCGGCGGAGGTACTGCTGATCGGTCCGGCCTGCAGGCGGGTCAGATTGCCTGCGGGCAGGAGATAATGTTTCAGGTCCGCGAGTTCCGGTACCCTCGCCGAAACCGTTTTCCATTGTGCTTCGGCGCGCTCTGCGGCGCTGAAGGCGCCGAGCTGGACGCGCCATTCCCCGCCCTTGGGCGAACCGGAGGCCGACGCTGGAGTGGTTGCCTGTGCCACAGGCATCGCAGCAGGTTGCATGCTCGCGGGCTTCTGCGCCGCATCGGCGGTTGCGGGGGCAGAGGGAGGCAGGTCGGTACTCGCGACCGGACCGGGCAGGCGGCGTGCTGGCGCCTGCTTTGTCGTCGCGTCGGCCAACCGCTGTGCCGCCTGTTCGGTCATCGCGTTGGCCAGGGCGATCCCGTCTCTTCGCTGCTGGTCGGACAGATATTGGTCCATTTGCGCCAATGCGCCATTGGCCTGGGGCAGGTCCGCGGCGGCCGCCCTGCTCATCAGCGCATAGGCGCGCGGCCAGTCCCGTTGCAGAAAGTCACCGTTGAACAGCGCTGTTCCAACCAGATATTGCGCACGCGGTTCGCCGCGCTCTGCGGCGCGTTGAAGCCACGGCATGGCTTCGGTCCGCCGGTTCTGCTGGAACAGGAGCAACCCATAATTATCCTCTGCGCGGGCGTGGCCCTGCGCCGCTGCCTTGCGATACCATTCAAGCGCGGTGGCGAGATTGGCGGATACGCCGCGGCCGAGCTTGTACGCCTGGCCCATGTTGAATTGCGCATCCGGATCGCCGGCCTCGGCAAGCGGCTGCCATTCCGCGACGGCGCGGGCAAAGTCGCCTTGCGTCCAGGCATCCACACCCGCCTTCACGTCCGCATGGGCCGTGGCGGTTCCGGCCGACAGGGCCAGAATTGCGAGCGTGACCTTTAACCTGCTCTTCATCCGAGCGCTCCCCGGTTCAGTCCGCCTTTTACCATGCACCGGAAATGGTGGACACCGCGTTAACCGGACTCGGACACCGCAGGCGGCCTTTTCCGGTGAAATTAACGGTATGTTAGGACGACCATGGCAACCCTCTCTCCTGATTTGGCAAATTCAGGGGAAGCGCGTGCGCGTACTGGCACTAGCATCACAAAAGGGCGGATCGGGGAAAACCACCCTGTCCGGACATCTTGCCGTTCAGGCCGAGCGCGCTGGCGCTGGTCCTGTCGTGCTTATCGACATCGACCCGCAAGGCTCGCTCGCAGACTGGTGGAACGAGCGCGAGGCCGACATGCCCGCCTTCGCCGAAACCACGGTCGCCCGACTGGGGCACGATCTGGAAACCTTGCGTCAGCAGGGCTTCAAGCTGGCCGTCATCGATACGCCGCCTGCGATCACCATGGCCATCCAGAGCGTGATCATGGTGTCCGAACTGGTCGTCGTACCGACCCGTCCCAGCCCGCACGACTTGCGTGCTGTCGGCGCAACTGTCGATCTGTGCGAGCGCGCGGGCAAGCCGCTGATCTTCGTTGTCAACGCGGGCACGCCGAAGGCGAAGATCACGCACGAAGCCGCCATCGCTCTTTCCCAGCACGGCACGGTCGCCCCGGTCATCATTCATCAGCGCACCGATTTCGCCGCGAGTATGATTGACGGACGGACGGTCATGGAAATCAACCCCGAGAGCCGCTCCGCGCAGGAAGTGGAGCAGCTCTGGGCCTATATCGCAGACCGGCTGGAGAAGAATTTCCGTCGCACTGTCTTTACCGTGCCGCCGAGCCCCGCGCAGGCTGCAGCGAGCGCCGCGATCAAGCGCGGACCCGGCGGCTTTGGCCGCCGCGTTGCCGGTCAGTAAGGGAGGCGTCGGTGGAACCAAAACCCTTCGCATCGCTCTCCGCCGGCCTGCTCGCCCGCAAGGGTACCGCTCGTCCGGCCATGCGCCGTCCCTATATCGCCAATGGCCCGACCCCGATGCTCCCTTCCTCTGTTCAGGACGATCTGGGCTGGAACGACCTGGGGCATGACGACGATGAAACCGTCGAAACGCCTTCGTTGACCGTCATTTCGGGTCCGCGCCATGAGGCCGCAGCTCGCGCCGAGCCAATCACGCCCCAAGCAGTGCCTGCGGTCGTGCAACAGCAGCAGGATCTCGCCCAACAGATCGAAACCCAGCCGGACACGGCGTCGGCTATCAATCCGGCTGCCGATCTGACGCCAGCGCCCACGGCGCCACGAGCGAAGATCGATGCATCTGCTCTGCCGCGCCGCGCGCGTGCGACAAAGGCGGCATTTACCCTGCGCCTCGATCCGGAGCGTCACCTGCGCCTGCGCCTGGCCTGCGCGGTCGGCAATCGCAGCGCGCAGCAGATCGTTACCGAGGCACTCGACGCCTTTCTCGACAGCCAGCCCCAACTGGAGGAGCTGGCTCAGCAGATTCCGCTCGACAAGGGAAAGGGCGGAAAAACCAATTCAAAGTGAAGGTGGGCTGGATATGAAACGCAAGGCACTATCCAACATCGCGGCATCGTCGCTGATCATCGCCGGGACCATGGTCGGGTGCAGTGGCGCCGCATTGAATACGCGCGCTGGAGCAAGCGCAGGCAAGCTGGAGCAGATGGCGGCTTCGCAAGCGCGCGATGTCGAGCGGGCACTGGCGGCGCATGACTCCGGCAAGGCGATCCAGATCGCGGAGGCCGCTGTCGCAGCGAGTCCGAACGATGCGGAATATCGCACGTTGCTGGGACGCTCTTACCTGATGGCTGGTCGGTTTAATTCTGCGCGCACGGCTTTTGAGGATGCCCTTACGCTTGGAAGCAATGACACGCGCACCATCGTCAATCTCGCGCTCATCCATGTGGCGCAGGGCCGGTACGGTCAGGCGCAGCAGTTGCTGACTGACCGCATAGCGGACCTGCCAGCCGCTGACTATGGCCTTGCCATGGCGATGTCCGGCGAACCCGAAGAAGCGATCCGCGTGCTGCAGCAGGCGATCCAGGATCCAGCCGCAACTTCAAAGGAACGGCAGAATCTGGCCTATGCCTATGCGATCGGCGGTCACTGGGTGGAAGCGAGCCAGATGGCTGCGTTCGACCTCCCGCCGCAGGAAGTATCCAAGCGCGTGACCGGCTGGGCGCAATTCTCCCAGTCCGGCGGCGAGGGCCAGCGAGTCATCGCCATGATGGGCGTCTCGCCGCGTGCCGATGATGCCGGTCTGCCGGTTCGCCTGGCGCTTCGGTCCGCCGCTCCTGAAGCGGCGCCGGTCCAGATGGCGGCGTCCGCCGCGCCGAAGGCACCAGGCCTGTCGATCAGTTTGCCAGAGACAGCCGACGACGCCAATGATCTTCCGGCCCCGATAGAAGTGGCGGAGGTTGATCCCACGCCGATGGCCGAGGCCGATCCCGTTGCAGCGTTTGAGCCAGTGCCGCCGTCGGCAGCGCCGTTGTACCGGCCTGAGTCGCGACCGGCCATTCTCGCCGATGCGGAGCCCGAGCTTCCGTCCGGCGCGCCGCTGTCTCCGCTGCTGCGGCCAACCCCCAATCCGCTTCGCAAGCAGGATGTTCCCGCGCCGCGTCAGGCAAGCATATGGCGTCCGGTCGACCCCGCAACGGGTTCGGCCTGGGTCGTTCAGCTGGGCGCGTTCTCGACGCCGGAGGCGGCCAAGGCGGCATGG
>JBFXHW010000021.1:0-17387 GCA_050176605.1 Sphingobium sp.
CTTGACCTACCACCCGCAGCGCGGGAAATACCACCACCCGGGTCACTTCTCGATGAAAATCCCGGGTCAACTCTCAGCGGAAATCAACACCGTCCGACTTAGCCGACATTTCGCTCGACTTCGGCGCCAAACCGAGCATTGCTATGTGAACTGAATCGCGCCGGTGAACCAACCGGCGTCACCCTGACCGAGCGATCGGCGGGGCTGTGGGTGGTGGGAGCGGCACGGTGCCGCTCCGACAAGGAGACCACCCATGGCAGATACAATCAACCAGACCGAAACTCCCGAGCATACGATGCCGGCGGTATCGGCCTCACGAAATACCAAATCAGCGACGGTGCAAAAGCTGCTGTCGCGGAACAAGGGTGCGACGCTTGGCGAAATCATGGCGATGACCAGCTGGCAACCGCATAGCACCAGGGCGTTCCTGACGGGCCTGCGCAAGAAAGGCATTATGCTGCTCAAGGAAGCGCGTGCCGGCGGCGAAACCTGCTGGCGCATCGATCGCTGAGATGAGCGTCCAGGAGAAACTTGCGGAGCTGGCGGCAATGCCGCCAGCCCGGCTGCGCGCCGAATGGAGGCGCCTTCATCGAGGACAGTCCATGCCTGACGGTATGAGCTGCGACCTCATGGCCCGACATATCGCCTGGAAGATGCAGGAGAAGGTGCATGGCGGACTTGCGCCCGCGCGCATTCGCGAGATGAACAGGCTGTCGGATCAGCTTCGAGGATCAGGCGACCTCGATCTGGCGCGGGAGCGTCAGCTCAGGACTGGCACGCGCCTCGTGCGTGAATGGCATGGCAAGGTCTATTCCGTGACCGTACTCGATCAGGGCTATCTGTTTGAGGACCGCCTCTATGGTTCGCTGACGCCAATCGCCCGGGAGATCACCGGTGCGGCATGGTCGGGACCTCGCTTCTTTGGTCTCAAATGCCCCAAGGTGACAGATGGCGCGACCGAAGAGTGAGGGAGCGCGGCTGCGCTGTGCGATCTACACGCGCAAGTCCACTGAGGAAGGGCTCGACCAGTCGTTCAACAGCCTCGACGCCCAGCGCGAGGCATGTGCCGCCTACATCATGAGCCAGACCCATGAAGGCTGGGAACCGCTGTCGGAGCTTTATGATGATGGCGGATATTCCGGCGGGTCGATGGATCGGCCGGGCCTTGCCGCGCTGCTTCAGGATGTAGAAGCCGGGAAAGTCGACGTGATTGTCGTCTACAAGGTGGACAGGTTGACCCGCAGCCTCGCTGACTTCGCCAAGATCGTTGAGATACTCGACAAGCAAAATGCGTGTTTCGTCAGCGTGACACAAGCCTTCAACACCACGACCAGCATGGGACGCCTGACCCTCAACGTCCTTTTGTCCTTCGCCCAGTTCGAACGCGAGGTGACAGGAGAGCGCATTCGCGACAAGATCGCGGCCTCCAAGGCACGCGGCATGTGGATGGGCGGTGTCGTGCCGCTCGGATACTGCGTGGACAGTCGCAAGCTTGTCGTCGTCCCGGATGAAGCCGAGCGGGTTCGTCACATCTTCCGCCGCTATCTCGCGCTTGGTTCGGTCTATGCTCTGCAGGCGGAGCTGGCCAGGAAGGGAATCAATACCAAAAGCAGGATCGATGCCGGTGGCGTGGAACGCGGCAACGCTAATTTTAGCCGTGGCGCGCTTTATCAGATCCTGCGCAACCGTATTTATCTTGGTGAGATATGTCACAAGGGCACCGCCTTTCCCGGCGAGCATGACGCGATCATTGATGAGGCGCTATTCGAGAAGGTGAATTCCCTGCTCGATAGTCGGCGCGACGCCTGTGCCGACGGTAGTCATGTAGAGGAACGCAGCCTGCTTGTCGGTCTCGTCTGGGATGGCGAGGGGCGTCGTATGACGAGCGATCACGCCACGAAAAGGGGTGGAATACGTTATCGTTACTATGTCAGCTGCCATGACAAGGAACGACCGAGACTCAGGAGATGGCGCGTTCCAGCGGGTGAGCTGGAGCGACTGGTGACCGCCCAAATACATTGCCGCCAAAACACCATGCCTGGCGCCCCGCTAACCCGCGATGATGTTCGCTCCATCATTCAGCGCATCACCATTGAAGCGGATCATGTGCGCATCAATTTTGTTGGTGACGAAGACAGCAGCGCCATGGTCAGCGCGCGGTTCGTGAAACGTGGCAATGAGCGGCGCATCGACACGCCCAACGACAGCGGCTCCAGGCAACCCGACCCCGCGCTGGTCAAGCTCATCGTCCGTGCGCATCAGGCGCGCCAGGCGCTGAACGCCGCGCCTTCCATTCCGGTGGCGGCCGCGCAACTTGGCCTGACACAACGCTATTTTGCCGTGCTTCTAAGACTGAGCTTTCTCGCTCCCGATATCACCGGCGCCATCCTTGATGGGAAACAGCCCGTCGCGCTTACCCGACAGCGTCTCGCGCGCATTGGCAATTTGCCACTCGACTGGGGCAAGCAGCGCGCCTTGCTCGGGTTCGCTCCATCCTGACCCCATGGCCCGCGATGGTGCAGCAACTGCGCATCAGATGCGCATCGCAGCTGGCGACCGCGAAATCGGCCTCCGGAGATATCCCCTCGGAATTGCCGATTCCTCGTCCGCTTTTCCGGTCTCTCGTCTCCACTGGCGATGCTGATCCTCGCCACAAGTCGCGGACTTTGCGGCACTATTGCGTCGACCGAAAAATGATACTAAGTTGTTATTTTTAAAAGATAAAATAGTGGTGGGCGATGACGGGCTCGAACCGCCGACATTCTCGGTGTAAACGAGACGCTCTACCAACTGAGCTAATCGCCCCCTTTTTCAATGGGAGTGCCGCTTTCTATGGAAAAGCGGATAAGGGTCAAGCTGAAATGATCAGTAAGACGGTTTTGCACCTCTGGTTCCGTCACGGTCAGGTTCGAAGGAAGCCATAAGCCATGACCGGCTCTCGTGGAACCATCTTTCGACCGCAGATGCGCCTTCATCCGTCAGCGCAATGAAAATCCGGCGACCGTCATCAGGATCCGCCTCTCGCTTGAGCAACCCCTTTTCCGTGAGTTGCCTGATCCAGCGCAGCGCGGTTGTCGGGGGAACTGCGGCGGCGATGCAGAGACTGGAAACCGACACCCTCACATTTTCCAGCCGCGCCGCCATCAGGTCCAGCATGATGTCCCAGGCAGGGTCGGCAAAGAGATCGGTGGCGACGATATGCTCCCGCAATCGCCGGACCCGCAGCACGGCCCGCACCTGATGTGCCGTAAGGTGCGCCGGTCCGCCGTTTCCCAAGTCAAGGTCTGGCGGTGTGGGCTTCGGGACCGGCAATTGCCTCTCTTCAGGCACCCGCCTCTCCCGCAAACGGATTTGTACCAGCGCCTCTACCGCGTGATTGAGACGCGCCAGCTGGTCACTGAGATTCATGATATCGGCATTCTCGCCATTTCCGATATCGCTGAGCTGCGTGCGCCCAAGCTCCTGCTCCCTTATCACGGCAAGGGCAGTAACAATGTCCTCGGGACTCGGCCGACACAGAATGACCGCATCGGCCGATTGCACAGCGGCGTGAACGCGGTCGACCCCCACAAAATCGGTAATCACGGCCAGCCCGGTTCCATAGGTACCGGCCATCATGTCCAGTCGCGCGAGCAGCATATCAAGCGCTGGCTCGTCGCCTCTGCAGATCACAAGGACAGCATCCACATCAATCAGCCGCGAAAGGCTTTGTACGGCGTCGGACAATGAAGACTGATCGAGCAGGCGATAGCCGAGTGCGTGAGCCAATTCAGGCACGGGCCCTGCGGCCGTGGCGAGACGATCCGCATCGGCAAAGATCGCGAGCGATGACCGTTCATCCACCCGGAAATAATGGCTCCAGTCGTGAACGCCGCAGCCGACATCGTCGAGCTTCACGCTGCCACGCCCCCATTGTTCGGGAAACGCAGAAATCACCTCGTTCATTCCTTGCTACTCCCCATTTGCGAAAGCGCCCGTGCCGGCTCGGTCCCTTGTCACCAATATGGCGCAAAAGCGCGAAATTGCCTTTCGACCTTCATCCGGAACGGAGGAAACGGAGGGATAACAACCAGATCGGTGCGAATAATCGGCCTGCTGGAAAGGCGTGGGGGGTATGAAAGTCGAAAAATCGTCCGATTCCGGGATAATCGGAATTTGCGCCAATTCGGACAAGAAACCCGGTGGCGCGCCCCGGCAAGCGCAAGACATTCGTCTCCCGTCCTGTTCCGGTGCCCAAAGAGGATGCCGCTTTCCAATCTTCATTTGTTCTATTTATGTTCCTTTGCCATACCTGTCCAGTGTCCCTGTCTCTTCCGCCGCCGAAATATCCGTCGCCATGAGTTCGCCATTGCCGTTTCAATCTTTCCAGCTTCCTCCCAACTTCCTAAGAGGACCGCGATGATCCCCGGCACTATCGCAGTTATCCCGCCTGTCCTGAGCTCTCCCCCAAATTTGTGGGCCGAGCTCGAACGCTTCGAGACTCTTTTGCGCGCCAGCAGAAGTGCCACCGCTCTCCTGACCGACTGGACAGGCGCCCGCGCAGGTGGAAACATGCTGGAACTGCGCGCGCATCTGCGGTCCGGTGGCGAGCCCACGCCGCCGCCAGGTTTGACTGAGCGGCTGGAAGTGGCGGACCTCTCCGATATTGCCTGCCGGCGCGTATGGCTGACCCGGGGCGCGCGCATCTACTCCTGCGCAGCCAACTGGTATGTGCCCGGCCGGCTGACTCCGGCGATGCTTGCCGTGCTTGAGCGTGGCACCACGCCGTTTGGAAAGGCAATCGAGGCGCTGGAACCCATGCGGGACATGCTGGCGTCGGAAAGGCTGTGGAATCCCACGCGGATGCCCAACGAAATGTCATCCCGGCCCCCTGCCCGTCTGCTGCGCTATCGCGCGCTGGTGAAATCCGGCGCGGGGCAGCCCGTTTGCGAAGTGGACGAGGTTTATACCCGCAACATCCTGGTCCAGTCGCCAGCCTGACGGAATTGCTATCCGCGCCGGGCCGTTTCATGATATCTGCCTCGGTCGATACCGGGCAGAGCCGGAAAAGACGGGAGAGTTATGCTGGAAGTGCTGCCCCTGGCAGTTGCGGTAGTTTATGCTCTTGCCCTGTTCGCCTTCGCGTCCTGGGCGGAAAGCGGTCGCACGCCCGGACTGAAGCGTCGGCTGCGGCTGCCCGCCTATGCGCTCGCATTGGCGGTCTATTGTACCAGCTGGACCTATTATGGTGCCGTGGGCAGCGCGGTTTCGGATGGCTGGTCCTATCTGCCTATCTATCTGGGGCCTATATTGTTCTTCGCTTTCGGGCACCGCTTCCTGCGCCGCCTGATACTTTCGGTGAAGGCGGACGGCGCCAATTCCATTTCCGAATTCATCGGCGGTCGCTTCGGCAACAGCCAGGGCGTCTCCGCCCTCGTCACCATCCTGGCGCTGCTCGGTAGCATTCCCTATCTCGCGCTTCAGCTCCGCTCGCTGGGAACGACCTACGCGCTGATAGCCGGGGCACCGGTCAGGCCGTGGTCGATAGCGGCGGCGGCGGCTGGTCTTGCGCTTTTCGCGATGATCTATGGCACGCGCCGCTATGAAGCGGCCAGCCGCAACGACGCGATCCTTTTTGCCGTCGGCTTCGAATCGCTGATCAAGATTGGCGGCCTTATCGTCGCTGGCGTGATTGCCGTCTCCCTGCTCGGCGATGCGCCCGCGGCTGTCGCCGAAACCGGACTTGCACGCCTCTCCGCCAATTTCTCGCCATCCGAGATCGGCATGGACTTCTTCGTCATCATCTTTCTGTCGATGGCGGCGATCGTCTGCCTGCCGCGGCAATTCTATGTCACCGTGATAGAAGCGCGTTCGGCGAGCGATCTCGACAAGGCACGATGGCCCTTCATCGTCTATATCGCCGTCACACTGATCGTCGTCCTGCCTATCTCGGCGGCCGGCCTGGCGCTCCTGCCCGGCGGCACGCGCCCCGATCTGTTCGTGCTGCAACTGCCTTTGTCCCAGTCGATGCAACTGGCAGCGCTCTTCATATTCCTCGGCGGTTTTTCGGCAGCGACCGCGATGGTACTGGTCGAAACCATCGCCCTTTCGACGATGGTATCGAACGATATCGTCGCGCCCTTTCTGGTGCGCAGCAACCGCTTCACCGGAGAGGGCGAGATGGGCCGCGCGCTGCTGCTCATCCGGCGCGCAGCGATTGCGGCGGTCATGGCGGCGGCGCTCGGCTGGGCGCTGGGCGTCGATGAGAATGAGCGGCTCGCCTCCATAGGCCTCATCGCCTTTGCCGCGATGGCGCAGTTCGGGCCAGTGCTCGTACTGGCCGTGCTCGGCACCAATCGCGATGCTATGGCCGCCAAGGCGGGGCTGGGCACAGGTCTTGTCTTCTGGGCCTATACGCTGGCGATCCCCGAAGTGGCAGGCGGATGGATGCTGGCGCGAATGGGCGGCACGCCGTTCAATCCCACCGCGCTGCTCGGTATCGACGGGCTCAGCCCGATCAGTCACGGCACGATCTGGAGCCTAGGCGCGAACCTGCTGGTATTCACGCTCGTCTCCATGCGCGGGGTTCGGCGGCAGGACCTCCCCGCCCTTCTGCGTGAACGAGGCAAGTCAGGCGGATCGGTATCGACCGTGCCGGAGCTGCAACATCTGGTCGCGCGCTTCGTCGGACCGGAAATGGCGGCCGAGGCGTTCGGCGAGGTCGATAGGACCAGGACCATAGACCGGGCGGACCGGCGTAAGGCAGAACGCATGATCGCCAGCGTCGTCGGCGTGCCCTCGGCCCGAGCCTTCGTCAGCTCCGCCCTCCACGGCTCCAACCTCACCCATGGCGAGGTAACCCGCATCCTCGACGATACGGGGCAGAGCCTGCGCTTTTCCAAGGGGCTGCTCGCCGCCACGCTCGAAAATATCGACCCTGGCGTCAGCGTGGTCGACCGCGAACTCAATCTGGTCGCGTGGAACAGCCGCTATATCGAACTGTTCAACTTCCCGCCCGACATCGTCCGCGTCGGCGCACCGATTGCCGACCTCATTCGCTACAATGCGGAGCGAGGCGAATGCGGTCCCGGCGAGATAGATGAGCACGTCGAAAAGCGGCTCCTTCATATGCGGCGGGGTCAGCCGCACAGCTTCAAGCGCATAAGACCCGACGGACGCGTTTTAAAGACGGTCGGCGGCCCCATGCCGAGCGGCGGCTACGTCATGTCCTTTACCGACGTTACGGCGGAGGAACAGGCGATGGCGGCGCTCGAGCGCGCGCGGGCCGAGCTCGAAATGCGAGTCGAGGAACGCACCGGAGAGCTGCGATCAGCCAATGCCGCCCTCGCCCGCGCCGATGCCGAAAAGACCCGCTTTCTTGCCGCCGCGAGCCATGACCTGTTGCAACCGCTCCATGCCGCCCGTTTGTTTTCGGCGGCATTGGGCCGCGACCTGCCCGACGGCAGGAAGGCGACGCTGGACCGGCTTGATCGGTCAATCGGATCGGCAGAGGCCCTGCTCCGCGCTCTGCTCGACATATCGAAGCTGGATGCGGGCGGCATTACCGCAGAAGTGAAGCCGCTCCGTCTGCACGCGCTGTTGACAGAGGTTGCCGACACCATGGCGCCGCTGGCCCGTGAAAAGGGACTCAGCCTGCGCGTGGGGCCCGGCGACGCGATCGTGGAGACCGACGCCGGCCTCCTGAGGTCGATCGTCCAGAATTTTCTCTCCAACGCGATAAGATACACCGGCGAAGGCGGCATCGTGATCGGCGTCAGGCGGCGCGGCAGCCAGGCGCGGATCGACGTAATCGACACTGGCCCGGGCATACCGGAAGACAAACGCGCGATCATCTTCCGGGAATTCGAGCGGCTGCCGGACTCGATAGAGGGTGGCATCGGGCTCGGACTCGCCATCGTAGAGCGCACGGCGCGGCTGCTTGGCGCGCGCATCTCGCTCCGTTCGCTCGAGGGCAAGGGAAGCCGCTTCAGCCTTTCGCTGCCGGTCGCCGCCATCAACGTAACGCCGGAACTGCGGCCTGCCGTCCTCAATCAGGCTGGCACGCAACGATACCAGGCGCTCGTCGTTGACGATGACGCGGCCAATTGCGACGCCATGCAGGGTTTTCTCGCCGGTGCCGGACATCAGGTCATGACCGCTTCCTCGCAGGAAGAGGCGCTGACCACCGCGCGGTCGTTCGCGTTCGACATTGCCTTCGTCGATTTCAACCTCGGCAAAGGCATGGATGGGTTGGCGCTCATCGAAGCGCTTCGCGCGTGCAACGACCTCGCACGCTATGTGCTGGTGACGGCCGCGCGCGAACAGGATTATGCCGCGCGAGCGGCACGAATGGATGTAACCGTGCTGCGTAAACCCGCTGCGCCCGGCGACCTCGAACGCCTGATCAACGACATTCCGATGCGATCCGCCGCCGAATAGAGCAGGACGACCCTATCCGTGCGCGAGCGAGAGGCCCAGCGCCTTTGCCGCCAGCACTGCCTGCGTCCGGTTCTGCACGTCGAGCTTTTTCAGGATCGCGGTCATGTGTGCCTTCACCGTCGCCTCGCTGATGCCGAGGTCATAGGCGATCTGCTTGTTGAGGCGCCCTTCCATCACGCCGAGCAGCACCTTGAGCTGGGTCGGGGTCAGCGACGCTATCTGCGCCGCGACCGGATCGATGACCTCGTCCCTCGGCGCTTCCATCCGCCTGCCCGCCAGAGCGTCGCGGATGGCACCCTCGATCTCGGACAGGTCGGCGCCCTTGCTCACGAAACCGACCGCGCCGAACCGCAGCGCGTCGCGTGCCGCCTGTGCCGCTTCGGCGCTCGATACGACGAGGATCGGCACACCGGGCTTTTCCGCATGCAGGAGCGCCACGCCGGAATAGCCCTCCGCGCCCGGCATCTTCAGGTCGAGCAGGATAAGCGCGAGTCTCTCCGCCGTCGATGCGGCCGCCAGCGCGGAGGGCAGACTCGCGCTCTCTACAATCCGCGCGTCGGGACACACAGTCTGCGCCGCAAGGGCAAGCGCCTGACGGAAAAGCGGATGGTCATCCGCGATCAGGATCGTCTCCCCCATGGGGAAATGCTACGCCGGCACTGCCCGCGACGCAACAAGGCTGTCGACAACCGAAGGATCGGCGAGCGTCGATGTATCGCCCAGATTCGACGTATCGCCTTCCGCGATCTTGCGCAGAATGCGGCGCATGATCTTGCCGGACCGGGTCTTGGGCAGGCCCGGCGTGAAGTGGATCACGTCCGGTGTCGCGATCGGCCCGATCTCCTGCCGCACCCACTTCACCAGTTCGGCGCGCAGTTCCGGACTCTCTGCCTCATTGGCATTCAGCGTCACATAGGCATAGATGCCCTGCCCCTTTAGGTCGTGTGGATAGCCGACAACCGCCGACTCGGCGACCTTGGCATGCGCGACAAGCGCGCTTTCGATCTCTGCCGTACCCATGCGGTGGCCAGACACGTTGATGACATCGTCCACCCGGCCCGTGATCCAGTAATAGCCGTCCTCGTCGCGACGGCATCCGTCGCCGGTGAAATATTTGCCGGGATAGGTCGAGAAATAGGTCTGAAAGAAGCGCTCATGGTCACCCCAGACCGTGCGCATCTGCCCCGGCCAGCTGTCGGTGATGCACAGATTGCCGTCGGTTGCGCCTTCCAGCAGCTTGCCGTCGGCATCAACCAGTACCGGCTTCACTCCGAACATTGGCTTGGTCGCTGAACCGGGTTTCAGCGCATGCGCGCCGGGCAGCGGCGTGATCATGTGCCCGCCGGTTTCCGTCTGCCACCAGGTATCGACGATCGGGCAACGGCTGTCGCCCACGACTTGATAATACCACTCCCACGCTTCGGGATTGATCGGCTCGCCGACGCTGCCAAGCAGGCGCAGCGATTTGCGGCTGGTCTTCTTCACCCATTCGTCGCCCTCGCGCATCAGCGCGCGAATGGCGGTCGGCGCACCGTAGAAAGTGGAGACCTGATATTTGTCGACGATCTGCCAGAAGCGACTGAAATCGGGATAGTTGGGCACGCCCTCGAACATCAGCGTTGTCGCACCGTTCGCCAGCGCGCCATAGACGACATAGCTGTGCCCGGTAACCCAACCGACGTCCGCCGCGCACCAGAAGATGTCGCCCGGCCGATAGTCGAACGTATATTCGTGCGTCATCGACACCCAGACGAGATAGCCGCCGGTCGTGTGCAGCACGCCCTTGGGCTTTCCGGTCGAGCCCGAGGTATAAAGAATGAACAGAGGATCCTCGGCGCCCATCGGTTCCGGCGGGCAATCCGCCTCGGCTCGCGCAACCGCCTCGTGATACCAGACGTCGCGCCCATCCTTCATCTTAATGTCGCCGCCGGTGCGCCGCACGACAATGACGCGACTCACACTGTTGCAATGGTTCAGCGCCTCATCGACATTGGCCTCGAGCGGAACCTTCTTGCCGCCACGCAGCCCCTCGTCAGCGGTGATGATCAGGTTGGAATCGCAATCCTGTATCCGTCCCGCCAGGCTGTCGGGTGAAAAACCACCGAACACGATCGAGTGGATCGCGCCGATGCGCGCGCAGGCAAGCATCGCGAAGGCCGCTTCTGGTATCATCGGCAAATAGATGGTGATGCGGTCGCCTTTGCGTGCGCCATTGGCCTTCAGCGCATTGGCCAGACGGCAGACCTCCTTATGGAGCTCGCGATAGGTGATGCGCCGTTCCTCGTCGGGCGAATCGCCCTCCCACAGGATCGCTATCTGGTCCCCGCGCTCGGCGAGATGGCGGTCGATGCAGTTGGCTGCGACATTGAGCACGCCATCCTCGAACCACTTGATTCCAAAATCGGCCTCGTCGAACGAGGTGTTCTTCACCTTGGTGAACGGCGTCATCCAGTCCACGCGCTGCGCTTCCTTGCGCCAGAAGCCGTCGGGATCGCTGGCCGCCTCCGCATACATGGCTTCATAGCGCTCGGCGTTGATCTTCGCGGTTTCCGCCCATTCCGCCGGAACCGGATAGACGCTGGTCATGACGACTCTCCTTTTGCAGACATTTCTGTTTCGCGCCCCAGCCTAGAATCCGCGGCGCATGCACGCATCCCAGACTAAGGTCTTATACCGCATCGACCAAGGTCTAAGTATCCATACAGCGTCCAATTTCCGAAAATGTCACCTGAAATGGAAGACGTGATCGTCTTGCAGGCAAGGGAGAGGAAAAGTGAAAAGGAACCATGGACTATTGTGGCTGATGGGCGGCGCGGCTGTTCTCGCATTGTCGACGGGCGATGCCCTTGCCACAACGCAAAAGGAAGAGGATCTCGAGAAGCGGATAGAAGCGCTTGAACGCGCCTTCGGGTCGCTTCAGGGCGAACTGGCCTCCTCCCGCGCGGAAAATGCGCAGCTGCGCGACGCCGTCGCTCAGGCGCAAGCTGCAAGCATGGAAGCCAGCAAGGCGGTGGCGGACGCAAAGCCGGCACTCGCGGCCGCGGCCCAGGATGGCTTTACCGTCGGCAATGGCGCGACGCGCGTAAAAATCGGCGGCTTCCTGAAAACAGTAGCGACCTTCAGTCAATGGGACGACGGCACGGTCGCCGCCAACTCGCTGGGCCGCGATTTCTACCTGCCACAGGCCATACCGGTCGGCGGCAAGTCCACCACCAACAATGATTTCTCGGCCAAGCAGACCCGCCTCTGGCTAAACCTCGACACCACGGTCGCCGGTCATGTGCTGAAGGGCTATGTCGAAACCGACTTTCAGACCTCGGCCGGCACGCAGGGATCGGAACGCACGACCAACGGTTATAACCTGGCGCTGCGCCGCGCCTGGGTTCAGTTCGATAATCTGACCGTCGGTCAGGATTGGTCGACGTTCCAGAATGTCGCCGTGCTGCCCGAATCGACCGACTTCGTCGGCCCGACTGAGGGCACAGTCTTCGTCCGCCAGCCGCTCATCCGCTACAGCAAGGCGCTGGGCAAGACGGCCTCGATCCAGCTTGCCATCGAAAATGGCGAGACCCAGTCGGCCTCGCCCGGCCTCGTCGAGAACGATCAGGACAAGATGCCTGATTTTGTCGGGCGCCTGAACGTAAAGACCGGCAACGCAGACCTGGCGCTCGCCGCCGTCGCCCGCCAGTTGCGCGTTGACAACGGCACGGTCAAGGACACGGCCTTCGGCTGGGGCGTCAGCGGATCGGGCAAGATCGTGTTCGGCGACGCCAAGCAGCACGACATCCGATTCATGGCGAGCTATGGCAAGGGCATAGGCCGCTATGTCGGTCTCAACTTCTCGCCGGACGCCGTGATCGACGCTGCGGGCAATCTCGAAAAACCCGAAGTTATCGCGGGCCTTGCCGCCCTGAAGATTGGCCTGACGCCATCGGTCCGCACCAATCTGATGGTCGGCTATCAGGATGTGAACTATCCGAGCGGCTTCGCGGCTGGCTATTTCAACAACTTCAACGGCCAGGCAACAAGCTATGCGGGCAACATCTTCTGGACACCGGCAAAGGGCTTCGATCTCGGCATCGAATATCGCCATGGCCAGCGCAAGCTCGAAGGCGGCGCGAAAGGTCAACTTGACCGGCTTGAGTTCGCCGCGAAATATTCATTCTAACCCGCGTTTCTGACGGAATTTGAAAAAGGAGAGGGCAAATGGCTACCGCATATGACAATATGCCCAAGCACCACACCGCGACCCAGAACGAGAAGCTGGTCATCGGGGCGTCTTCGCTGGGCACCGTATTCGAATGGTATGACTTTTATCTGTACGGCCTGCTGGCGACCTATATCTCGTCGCAGTTCTTCTCGGGCGTCAACGAAACCACCGGCTTCATCTTCGCGCTTGCGGCGTTTGCGGCCGGTTTCGCGGTGCGCCCGTTCGGCGCGCTGGTGTTCGGGCGGATCGGCGACATTGTCGGCCGCAAGAACACCTTCCTCGTCACCATGGGCATCATGGGTCTGTCGACCTTCTCGGTCGGCCTGCTTCCCAGCTATGCTTCGATCGGCGGTGCCGCACCGATCATCCTGCTGGTGATGCGCCTGCTTCAGGGTCTCGCGCTGGGGGGCGAATATGGCGGGGCCGCAACCTATGTCGCGGAGCACGCGCCCAACAACAAGCGCGGTCTCTACACGAGCTGGATCCAGACCACGGCGACCTTCGGCCTGTTCGCGGCGCTGCTGGTCGTGATAGGTTTGCGCACCGCCATGGGCGAGGAGAGCTTCGCCGCATGGGGCTGGCGCCTGCCCTTCCTCATCTCCATCGTCCTGCTCGCCGTTTCCATGTGGATCCGCCTGCAACTGAACGAGAGCCCCGTCTTCCAGAAAATGAAGGACGAGGGCAAGACCTCCAAGGCACCGCTCAGCGAAGCATTCGGCCAGTGGGGCAACCTCAAATGGGTGCTGGTCGCGCTTATGGGCGCGGTCGCGGGACAGGCGGTTGTCTGGTACACGGGCCAGTTCTACGCGCTGTTCTTCCTTGAAAAGACGATGAAGGTCGATGGTGCGACGGCGAACATTCTGATCGCCATCGCGCTTGCCATGGGCACACCGTTCTTCGTCTTCTTCGGCTGGCTGTCCGACAAGATCGGCCGCAAGCCGCTGATCATCGGCGGCTGCGCCATCGCGGCGGTGACCTATTTCCCGCTGTTCTCGGCGCTGACGGCTGCGTCAAACCCCGCCCTGGCCCACGCCCAGGCGGCGGCTCCCGTCACCATCGTGGCCAATCAGGACGAATGCTCGTTCCAGTTCGACCCGGTGGGCAAGAACAAGTTCGACAAGAATGGCTGCGACGTCGCGAAGTCCTATATGGCCAAGACCGGCATCACCTACGCCAATGTCGATGCTCCGGCCGGCGGTCAGGCACAGGTGAAGGTCGGCGACGCGATCTACACGGTTCCGATGGTCTCGACCATGGCCGGTGAGGACAAGAAGACTGCGATCACTGCGTTCCAGGATGAACTGAAGGCCGGTCTCGCCGATGCGGGCTATCCCGCCAAGGCCGATCCGGACGCCATCAACAAGCCGATGGTCGTGGCGATCCTCGTCGCCCTCGTCCTGCTGGTAACGATGGTCTACGGTCCGATCGCGGCCATGCTGGTGGAGCTTTTCCCCAGCCGCATCCGCTACACCTCCATGTCGCTGCCCTATCATATCGGCAACGGCTGGTTCGGCGGCTTCCTGCCGACGACGGCCTTCGCGATGGTCGCGGCAACCGGCAACATCTACTACGGCCTCTGGTATCCGGTCGTGGTGGCGGCGCTCACCGTCGTCGTGGGCCTGTTGTTCCTGCCGGAAACCTTCCGCCGGAACATCGATCAATAAAGTCGGGCACCTCCAATCCCTGAGGGGCGGCAGCGATGCCGCCCCTTTTTTGTGCCCCTCGGGCGCATCCTTGTCCGTCGCCATTGACGGATGCCGTTCAAAGGCATAAACTAGTTTCCAATGTTACTAGTTTGGTGCCGCAGTCAATGTCTCGCGGCCCGGAGAGAAGAGATGCCAGATCTGTTTGAAAACCCGCTGGGGCTCGACGGGTTCGAGTTCATTGAATTCTGCGCGCCCGAAAAGGGCGCGCTGGAACCGGCGTTCGCGGCCATGGGATTCTCCCGCATTGCCCGCCACCGGTCGAAAGACGTCGACCTCTGGCGGCAGGGAGAGATCAACCTCATCGCCAATTACGAGCCGCGCTCGCCGGCCGCCTTTTTCGCGGCGGAACACGGCGCGTCGGCCTGCGGCATGGGCTGGCGCGTGCGCGATGCGGCGAAGGCCTATGCAGTGGCGCTGGAGCGTGGCGCCGAGCCGGTCGAGGTTCGCACCGGGCCGATGGAGCTGCGCCTGCCCGCGATCCGCGGCATCGGCGGATCGATCATCTACCTGATAGACCGTTACGCCGGGAAGGAAGGCGACGGCACTCTTTCCATCTATGACATCGATTTCGTTTATGAACCCGGCGTCGACCGCAACCCGGTCGGCGCGGGCTTTCTCCTGATCGATCATCTGACGCACAATGTCTATGGCGGGCGCATGGACCATTGGGCGAAGTTCTACGAGCGCGTCTTCGGTTTCCGCGAAATCCGCTATTTCGATATCAAGGGCGAATATACCGGCCTCACCAGCCGGGCGATGACCGCGCCGGACGGAAAGATCCGCATCCCCCTGAACGAGGAAGGCAAGGGCGGTGGCGGTCAGATCGACGAGTTCCTGCGTGCCTATAATGGCGAGGGTATCCAGCATATTGCCTTTCTGAGCGACGATCTGCTGACAAGCTGGGACCGGCTGAAGGCGCTGGGCACCCCGTTCATGACACCGCCGCCCGCCACCTATTACGAGATGCTGGAAGAACGCCTGCCCGGCCATGGCGAGCCGGTCGCGGAGCTTCAGGCGCGCGGCATCCTGCTCGACGGATCGACGCGGCAGGGCGACCCACGCCTGCTGCTACAGATATTCTCGGAAACCATGGTCGGCCCGGTTTTCTTCGAGTTCATTCAGCGCAAAAAAGACGAAGGCTTTGGCGAGGGCAATTTTACTGCCCTGTTCGAAAGCATGGAACGAGACCAGATGCGCCGCGGCGCACTCGACACCAACAAGGAGAAGGCAGCATGAATATTCCCTTTGACGTCAACGGCATGCACCATGTCGCCTATCGCTGCAAGGATGCCAAGCAGACGGTCGAATGGTATGAAAAGATGCTGGGCATGACCTATGTCACCGCCTTCGCGGAAAATTACGTGCCGTCGACGAAGGCGTTCGACCCCTATATGCACGTGTTCCTGGATGCCGGCGGCGGCAACATCCTCGCCTTTTTCGAACTACCGCGTCAGCCGGAAATGGGCCGCGACGAGAACACGCCCGCCTGGGTGCAGCACATCGCATTCAAGGTGCCGAGTTATGACGCGCTGCTCGCCGCGAAGGAGCATCTTGTGGCGGCAGGCATCGACGTGCTCGGCCCGACCTATCATGGCGTGTTCAAGTCGATCTATTTCTTCGATCCCAACGGGCACCGGCTGGAGCTGTGCTGCAACATCGGCACGCCCGAACAGTTCGAGGAACTGAAACGCGTCGCGCCGTTAATGCTGGAGGAATGGGACCGCACGAAGGAAGCCCCGCGCCACGCCGAATGGCTGCATCAGGACCCCGACGCCGACCGCCCGGCGGAGTAGCGGCAAGCCCTACAAATAGCTGACGGCGGGCGCGCGAGACCGGTTGCGGTGGTGCCGCCCCGCCGTTCATCCATTGCCTACTCATGCTGCTTCCCGAAAGCCGGAAACACCTTTCCGGCCTCCATCATATAGTCGCGATACGCATCTCCATGCTGGGCGATCAGGTCGCGCTCCTCAAACCGGAGGCCGATGAAGATATAGATGGAAAAACAAACGCTGAGGACGAACTGCGTCATGGACATCGAGGGCGTCGCCCAGATGCCGATCAGGACGCCGGTCTGTATCGGATGGCGTATGTATCTGTACATCGCCCGCTTGACGAAAGGCACCGGCGGATTGGGCTCGTTCCTGAAATTCAGGAACACCTGCCGGAGTCCGAACAGGTCGAAATGGTTGATCGCAAAGGTTGCCGCCAGCAGAAACCCCCATCCGAAAGCGAATATCGCCCAAAGGGCATAGACCAACGCCGTCTGCTCAACCAGCCAGACCTGCCCCGGAACCGTCATCCAGTATCCGGTCAGGACGACGCTGGTTATACCCGAAACCAGAACATAGGTGGGCCGCTCGGCGGCGGCTGGAATGATTTTCGTGATAGTCGATTTGAAACCCGGGCGGGCCATCCCCGAATGGATGCAACCCCATATCAGGATCAGCAGCACATTCCAGACAACAGGATTTATGGAATATCCGCCGTCGGCCCACAAATAACCGAATGGAAGAATGTGCGCCATCGCCGCGATAATGGCGACCAACCCAACGACACCCACAAGATAGCAGGCAATACCGTAGAGCAGTACAAGCGATCTGTTCATCTTACCCCCCCAAAAAATCGGTTCAGGTTGATATCACTAACTGTATCCATTCCCAAATTTCGGTCTCGCCCGTCTCCACGGATGTCTTCGTCCGACCCTACTTCTCGACCTGCGCCAGTATCGCCCGCGCCTGTTTCAGATGCGGCGCGTCGATCATCTTGCCGTCGAGCTGGATCGCACCCGCGCCGGGGTTGGCGGCAAAGGCACCGACGATCGTTCGCGCGTGGGCGATCTCTACCTCCGAGGGCGTGAAGGCCGCATTGATCACCGGGACCTGGCTCGGGTGGATCGCCATCATGCCGGTGAAGCCGTCGCGCCGTCCGCGCGCAGCATAGGCAGCGAGTCCTTCCAGATCGCTGATCGCCGGATAGTCGGTCTCAATAGCCGGGACCCCCGCCGCATGCGCGCCGAACAACGTCAGGCCGCGCGCCATCTCGATGGGCGGCGT
>JBFXHW010000022.1:0-17083 GCA_050176605.1 Sphingobium sp.
TCAGAACCGGGTTCTGATGCCCCCCATCACCATGCGGGGCGCACCGGGACGCGCGCCGGCAGGCGAGAAGGCGACGTTGTAGGCCTTGTCTAACAGGTTGGTTACGCTGGCGAATATCGAAAGCGGCTTGAAAACGTCCCACTCGGCCGCGAGATCGACGATCGCGCGACTGTCGATTTTCCCTGAGGCGGGTATTGCCCCCGATCCCGCTGTCGCGCGGGCCTTGCTGATCAGATTTAGCGTTGCCGAGAGCCTGGCCTTGTCCAGTTCCACCCCGGCGTTCAGGGTCAGCTGGTGACGCGGCAGATAAGGCAGCCGGTCCCCTCTCTCGACCGTTCCCCAGGGCTCGTAACCGCTTTCGAACGACGTGCGGAACTCGGCGTCGGTAAGGGTGTAGACGATGGAAACCGGCACGGCGAAGCCCTGTTCGGCGATGCCGCCGAACGTGTAGCCGCCCGTCAGTTCGATGCCCTTCACATGGACTGCGCCGCCGTCGAACTGGTCGCCGATCGTGCAATTGCCGCCGGTGGAGTTCGTGCAGGTGCCGACCAGGTTCGAATAATCATTGAAAAAGCCAATGACCTCTCCATGCCAGCCATTCCGAGCGAGCTTCAGCCCCGTTTCGTAGTTCCAAGAGGTCTCGGCATTGACGGTGGAGCCGGGACCGGGGCTCGCGAAACCGCGATTCGCGCCGGCGACCAGGCGCATTCCGGGCGCAAACTCCCAAGAGGCCGCGATTCCGGGTATCCAGACATCGACATTCGACTTTCTGACGGATGTGGGCGTCGTCCGTTCCGGATCGGTTCCGGACCAGTCCGTCCGCTTCAGATCGATCGTTTCGTAGCGCAAGCCCGGCGTCAGGGTGACGTCGCCAAGCGTGATCGTGTCACGTATGAAGAATGCCCATGCCTGTGCCTCGCCCAGCCGGTTGGAATTGCTGCCGGGTGCGCCCGCCGAGGTGAGAAGCATCCGGCCGTTGGCCATCTGATAGACGTCGTCCTGCTGAAACCGGTCTTCCTCGTCTTCGTGATAGCGCGCGGAGATTTCCAGCTCATGCGTTGCCGCGCCGGTGGCGAAGCCGGCTTCGAGTACACCCTGGATGCCGGTCGACTGATATTTGCGGTTGTTGTTCCGCGCTCTTAGCCCGTTGGCTCTCCCCGTATATCCCGGCGCGCCGACAAAGTCCGCCATCTGGGCCGCGAATGTTACTGGATCGGATACGACGCCGCTGATCGAATTCCAGCCGGTATTGGCGGAATCGCGCACATCGTTGAGCTTGTACCACGCCCGCTTGGTGTCGTTGCGATAGGCAACGACAGTGAAGCCCAGAGCATCGGACGGGCGGAAACGGTAGCTCAATTGATAGGTCTGGTGCTCGGCATTCATCTCGTCGAGCTGACTGGCATTGTAGCGCCGGTATGGCGACGCTTGGAAATCATCGAGCGTAAGACCAAGATAAGTTTCCGAACTCGTCTCGTCATAGGTCTGGAACTTGAATTCCACGGCGTGGCGCTGATCGGTGCTGCGCAGTCCGAGCTTGGCGACGATATCCGTGATTTCGAAACCCGTGTCGCCGCCGATATCGATGCGCTTGAAGCCCCCCGAATGCTCATAAAGCCCCTCGATCAGCGCGCCCGCTTCGAGACCGTCGGAAGGCGTGGTCCACCCACCGGCCCAGCCATGGGCCCGACGGGCCTCATCGGTGCCGGCAAGGAGTTCGGCAAAGCCGCTGCCCTCGTCGGGGATCGGCGTGGAAATCAGGTTCAGGGCGCCGCCGACGGTCATCGGCCCGTATTTGATCGCGGCCGGTCCCTTGGAGACCTCGACGGCCGACATGCGAGCGATTTGCGGGAAGTAGTAGGCCGAAGGGGCGGCATAGGGCGCGGGCGCAATCAGCACGCCGTCTTCCATCAATGCGATGCGCGCCGAGCGATCGCTGCCCGATCCGCGAATGCCGATATTCGGCCTGAGACCGAAGCCGTCCTCTTCCTGAATGTTCACGCCCGGAACCTGGCGCAGAACCCGATTTGGGTCTGAATAGGAGAATTCGGCGAGATCTTCTGCATCGAGGAACTGGATCGAACCGCCAATTTCGAATGCTTCTGGCTTGGAGGCGATTACCAGAATCGCTTCATTCACCGGGGCGCCGCCTTCAAGGCTCCCTTCTTCGGCAGAGGCGGAGGCACTCCACGCAATAATCGGCGCAAGGAGGGCCGGCAGCGCGGCGCGCCTGTGGAATTGCAGCTTCATGAAATTTTCTTTCCCCGGGTCACTTTGCGAACGCTAATAAGAATAAGTTGCATTAATGCAAGCGCGATCGAATTCCTTGATCTGGGTCAAGCGCGGGTGAACGTTCAGCAAGGTCCGGTCGGCAATTCCCATGCGGCTGCCACGAGTGTTTCGCTGTAGGAGCCCACTCTCGAGCTGATTGAATGACGCTCGCGCAAAATCGCCCAGCCGGTACCAGGGCTGGCCTCGCACTTTAGCTCGCCGCCGCTCACGTCCGGATGGACCTTCCCAGTCCGGCCCGCCGGAGAGGGTGGAAACGGCTCGTCTGATCGGTTTCGCATCCGGGCCTCACCGGCCCTGGAGGCGGCGATCGCAACGGTCAGGCTGGCGATCGCCGCACTTCCACGGTCGGCAAGTTCTACCTTCCGGCTATTGTGGGATGCCATGGTTCATGGGGACGGCACGACATTGGCTCCGGAACTCACCAGTCAGAACCAGAACCGAACACCTGCAACGAAATTCGTCACGCGTGGCTTTTCACCCGCAGCGCGCGCATAGTCCGCACTCTGGCCAAGCTTCCACTCCTGATCGATCCCGATATAAGGTGCGAACTCGCGTGCGAATTCGTAGCGCAGACGAATGCCGAGCTCGGCCCGGTCGAGCCCTGCGCCGATACCAAGTTCGGGAACATCCTGAGCAGCAAGATTGATTTCCGCACGGGGTTGCAGGATCAGTCGCTGAGTGATGCGTTGGTCGAGTTCTCCTTCGATCCGCGCTGTCACATCGCCCTTGTTCGAAACGAACGCCGCTGCATCCAATTGGAACTGATAAGGCACGAGGCCCTGTACGCCGATCACCGCATGTGTTCGGGACGGACCCACAAGATCCTGGCGGACGCCCGCCTGCAGGTCGAACCACGGGCCGATGGCGTGGCTCCACAGCGCCTGGACTTCGGCCGATTCCGGCTTTTCGCCGAAGCTGCCCTCGCCCTCGCTCTTGAACCAGAGCTTGTCTGTGTGCCCGCCGTAATAGCCCTGGACGTCCCAGAGATAGCCGTCCTTGTTCTCGCGGGCGCGGTATTCGGCGCGATCCGCCTGGAACCAGAAGACCGGCATTCCACTGACCTCGCGAACGACCTCGCCGCGCGATTCCGCCATCACATCGGCCCCGACATACCGGTCCGCGGCAAAGGCCGGCCCCGAAAAGGCTTCCGCCGGCGGGGACGATTGTGGAGGGTCCTCCGTGGTCGAGGCTGCCGCGTCACCGGCATGCTGCATGTCGATGGAATCCATCGCGCCATGATCCATGGAGCCGTGGTCCATCATCTGGTGGCCCATGCCATCCATGCCTGCTGGAGTGTCGGCTGCCGGATCATGGTCGGCGTGACCGGAATGATCCTGGGCGATGGCTGGACTGGCAGCCAGCAGCAGCGGCAGGGAGAGGAGATACCTCATTACTTGGCTCCTTCCTGCAGCGGGCGGACGGTGACGACTTGGAACATTCCCTGGTGCATGTGATAGAAGAGGTGGCAGTGAAACGCCCAGTCGCCTGGCTCGTTTGCCGTCAGGTCGAACGTCGCGCTGCCTCCCGGCTGGACATTGACTGTGTGTTTGAGCGGCTGATAGCCATCATGGCCGTTGACCAGTTCGAAGAAATGGCCGTGCAGATGGATCGGATGCGCCATCATTGTATCGTTGATAAGCCGCACGCGCACGCGCTCGTTGAAGGCGAAGCGGATGGGATCGTCGGTGACGGCGGAAAATTTCTTGCCGTCGAACGACCACATGTAGCGCTCCATGTTCCCGGTCAGGTGGATCTCCTTTAGGCGTGAAGGTTTGCGGGGGTCGGGATTGGGCTTGGCGGCAACCAGCTGCCGGTAGGTCAGGACCCGGTGACCCACATCGTCGAGCCCGATGCCGGGATCGCCCATCCGGTCGACAGGATTCATTGCCACCATGTCGAGACCAGGACCCACCTTGACGTTGGGCGGGAGGAGCGAGGTATCGCGCATGTTCATGCCCGACATCGACATGCTCGAGCCGGCGGCGCCATGATCCATGCCCGCCATTGCGCCGTGGTCCATCCCTCCCATCGCGGAATGGTCCATGGCCGGGGTTCCCGAGCCACCGTGATCAGTGCCTGTCCCATGGGTCATTCCCATGTCGGCCATCGTCAACAGTGGCGGAGCACGCAGGGCGGGAACGGCAGCCCTGGAGCCCGGCCGGGTGGTCAGCATCGCAAGGCCCATGCCCGAACGGTCCGCCGCTTCAGCCACGAAAGCAAAGGCGTCGACACCCTTGGGCTCGATGATCACGTCGTAGGTCTCGGCAACGCCGATCTGGAATTCGTCGGTTTCGACGGGACGCACATTCTGTCCGTCAGCAGACACGACCGACATCGGCAAGCCTGGGATTCGGACATTGAAGAAGGTCATCGCCGAGCCGTTTATGATCCTGAGGCGGATGCGTTCGCCCGGATTAAAGGCGAGTTCCAGCCCGTCATCGGGGCCGTACCCATTCACGAGGTAAGTGTAGGTCGCGCCCGAAACATCGGCGATGTCGGTCGGGCTCATGCGCATCTTGGCCCACATCCGCCGGTCCGCGCCGCTCAATGGATAGTCGTCGGTCGCCGTTGTCTTGTTGTAGTTGAAGTATCCCTCGCCGACTCTCAGCTTCTTCATGATCGTCATGGGACGCATCGGCGACCAGTCGGACAACATCAGCACATATTCACGCTCATAGGTGAAGGGATCGGGTTCGATCGGATCGATGATGATCGGGCCGTAGTGCCCCATCGGTTCCTGCAGCGTGTGCGCGTGCCACCAATAGGTGCCAGCTTGGCGGATTGGGAATTCATAGCGAAAAGTCTCGCCGGGCTTCACCGCAGCCATGGTCACGCCTGGCACACCGTCCATCAGAAACGGGACGAGCATGCCGTGCCAGTGGATCGAAGTTCCTTCCGAGCTGGCGTTTACGAGATCGACGACAAGATTCTGGCCTTCCTTCAGGCGGACGAGTGGGCCGGGAATGGTGCCGTTTACGGTAACCGCCGGGCCATGGCGCGTACCGGTGAGGAACGAGGCGTCGGCAACAGTCATCGTGAGATGCTCGCCCGACAGCACGTCGCTGCCCTTGCGCGCCAGCGCGCCGCCACGCGCCCAGGCAGGCATCGTTTGGGCAAGGCCCAGAGCGCCCATCGCGGCGGTACCATGGACAAGAAATTTTCGTCGATTGAGTATCGGCATGATCGAAACCTTATGTGGATGTCCCTGATGGTTACGGATCAGGACGCGCAATCCCTCAGAATATTTCAAACTTTTCGCGAAGAAAATTTCGGGCGCGATATATGCGCGTTTCCACCGACTTCCTGCTGATACCGAGTATCCGTGCCGCTTCCTCCTGGCTGCGGTCATCGAACACGACCAGGACGAATGGCTCCTTGAGCTTGGGAGGCAGGCGTGCGATTTCCCGCCGCACCCGCGCCAGAAGCTGCCGTTCGGCGAGCTGCTGTTCCTGATCAGGACTTAAATCGATGATGTCATCGGCTCTTTGATCCGCCGCAAAGCTCAGCAGGCGCGCGAGACGCCGGCGGCGCATGGCATCGCGGCATTTGTTGATCGTGATCGTCGCAAGCCATGGGCCAGCAGGCTTATCGAGGTCGAAACGGTGCAATGCCAACCAGGCGGAGGCCAGTGCGTCTTGCACGGCATCCTCGGCGTCCGATTTCTCGCCAAGCATTCGCGCGGCGAGGCCGATCAGTCTCGGAGCGTGGCGTGCGACAAGCCGGTCAAACGCGCCGCGATCACCGGCCCGAGCGTCGGCAAGCTGTTGCGCTTCATCACTGTCCCGGGCCTCCAGCACAAACGGCTAGTTCTTGGGTTCGCTGGTCAACGCCTGGCTGACCTCGCGGTCGAATGCCTTCTGCTGTCCGGGATCGAGCAATGCGCGCATGTTGAAGACATGGCGAACGGTTGCTTTCTGGAGATCTCCCATCCGCGCGTGGACGTCGTCGATAGCGGCACCCACTTTGGGACCGTAACGATGCTCTTCGCTCATTGCCTGGGCAAGTCCCGCATTGGCGGAGCGCAGTGCCAGTTCGAGCTTGCGTCGCTCGACGGCAAAATCCCGCTCAAGCACATCCAGCCGGACTTCCTGGTCAGATGTCAGATGTAGCTCCTTGTGCACGAAGTCATGCATGCCATGGGGCGCATCTTCATTTGCGAGCCAGCGGCCAGTGGCGAAGGCGCCAAGGCTGCCGGCGGCGATTGCCAGGACCAGCAGCAGGGCCGCATAAAAGGGCGTAACCTTCATGGCGCGACATGAAGGAGTGCGGAGGGCGAAAGATCCGTCCCGTCCGCCAGCGTGTAGCCGGCGTTTTCCAGGTGGGCCGGATATTGCGTCGTTCCCATGCCCGCACCAAGGCTGACGACGAAAATTGCAAGGCCCAATATGGTCCTGCGGCGGTGCTCACGGGCTTCGATCATTTGCCCGATACGTTGCCAGAGTTCGTCGTGAAACTCTGGCCCCGCACTCATGGCCGGCGCATCGGCCGAAAGTCTTCCCAGCAAACTATCCAGTTTTTCGTCATCCATTGCTCGGTCTCCCCAATCAAAGTGTTCGCTTCCAATACGCAGCACAGTCTTCAAGCCCTCGAAATTTTTTGAGGGCTTGGCCCTTGGCGGACGTAATAACCAGCAAGGAGACTGCCGATGAAGGCGATATTTACAATGGTTGCCGCCCTCCTTGCGCTGGCGCCGCTTCCAACCGCTTCGGCGCATGAGGGACATCGGGATAATGTGTCCGATGCCGAAATGGCCGGCATGCCATCTTCGCTGGAAGGTGGCGGACAAGCCTGCATGGAGGCCTGCATGGAAGAGGCATCGAGGTCGGAATGGGGCCATGAGGGCCATTGGATGCCAGTGCCTGGTGCTGAGACATTAGCTGCAAGTCCAGCCTTGTCCGAGGAAGAAGCTCTTGCAGTAGCTCGAGAGCGGAACCGGGTGACCTCCTTCGGAGATTTTCTCGGGCGCATCCATCCGGTGGCCGTCCATTTTCCGGTGGCGCTGCTACTTATGGCGGCCTTGGCCGAGTTCTTGCTGCTTTTCAGGCCGGCACTTGGGCTTGGGACGACCATTCGCTTTCTTGTCGGCACCGGAGCCATCGGCGCCGTGATCGCCGCGTTTCTGGGCTGGTTCGCCGGCGGATGGAGATTTGACGACCGCTCGGAAACGTTGGTCCTGCATCGCTGGAATGGCACCGTGATCGCCGTGGTCAGTTTATTGGCCTGGTGGCTCGCCACTCGTGTCCAGGAAACCCGCACCGGGCCGAGACTTGCCCTTGCAGCCTTAGTAATTGCCCTCATTGTGCAGGGGTATTGGGGCGGCGAGATGGCTTTCGGGCCCAATCATCTGGGAATTTTCTGATTTCAAAAAGACTGGAGACCATCATGCAAGCGATATTCAGGAATCAGTTCAGACCGGCTCTTACGCGCGGGATATTGCTGGCGCTGGCCGCCTGCTCGAACGCGGCACAGGCCACGAGCTTTACGATGTTCCGCGACCCCCAGTGCGGCTGTTGCGAAGCATGGGCCGAGCATGTCCGTTCCGGCATGAAGGCCCAAGTGTCGATCGAGGACCGGCAGGACATGACCACGATCAAGGACGGCAAAGGTGTACCAAACGAACTGCGGTCCTGCCACACGATGGTCGTCGATGGCTATGTCATCGAAGGCCATGTTCCAGCTGCCGATATCGCCCGCCTGCTGAAGGCGCGGCCCGTGGGCGTCAAGGGTCTCGCCGTGGCCGGCATGCCGCTCGGTTCGCCCGGAATGGATATGGGCGGGCAAACTCAGCCCTATCAGGTGATAGCCTTTGGCTCCGCAGGACAGTGGATTTTCGCCAGCTATTCCTGAAACACGGCAACCCGCAAAGGAGATGGCATGAGAAATATCCTTGTCGGCATGGCAATCGCCGCGTTCATGGCCGCCGCACCGGCTGCGGCTCTGGCGCATGAAGGGCATGACGGCGCCCAATGCGAACCGATGAAAGACGGCAAGATGAAGTGCTGCGAAAAAGACATGGACGGCAAGACGATTTGCCGAATGATGGATAAGCAGCAGCAGGGTGCCGGACACACGGACCACTCCCGAATGGATCATTCAAGGATGAACCAGAACGGCGAGCGGCAGCAGCATCAAGGTGACCAACCGAACTGAGTGCGACATGCCAGCAGCCCCTCAATTTCAGGCTATTGTGGTCAGCGGCCCATCTTCTCGAATAGGGCGATCAGCTCCGACATCTTTTCGGCCTGTTCCGCCCTGTTTCCAGTGGCGATGGCCGCTTCGACGCAATTTCTTGCATGGATGTTGAGGACCTTCATCCGGGCCGCACGCAGCGCCGCCTCCATCGCGGCGAGCTGCTGGAGAATGTCGATGCAGTACCGATCATCCTCCATCATCCGGATTATGCCGCGTGCTTGGCCCTCGATCCGGCGCATCCGGGCAATTTCGCGAGTGAACTTGTTGGTCATCGGTGCTCTCGTGCCAGCTCTTTTAGCGAGAAGGTAAAAAATTCCAGCAACAGTTGCTTCTTGAAAACGGTGCTAATAAATACTATACCCCCCGTATGTATATAGACAAGAGGAGAGTGGCATGACCAAGGCAATTGCCGGCAGTGGCCTTCGGTCCTGAGGCTGGGCGCTCAGAATGCTCCTGCTCATCACCTCATTGATCTGTATGGGCTTTGGTCGTTTTGCGCCCGCGAGATTTCACATCCGCGCGGCCCGAGGTTCCTTGCTGGCAAGCTTTGAACGGACGACCTCGCCAGGCTTCGTTGCTGGTGCCGTCGGGAGCCGCCCGCTGGACCGCTGTATGACTTCTTCGGTCGCAACCAAGCCTTGCCCCGGAGTTCGGGCCAAGCCGTGCGCTCTGAATGATTATTGACCTAGGGGATGAATATGAATGCCGCTCAAGAACCCTCGCTCAGTTTCCTCGGTGCGACAGGAACGGTCACCGGCTCACGCTATCTGGTCGAGGCCAACGGTCGACGTATCCTCGTGGATTGCGGGCTGTTTCAGGGATACAAGCAGCTGCGGCTGCGCAACTGGAATCCGTTCCCGGTTCCACCGAATTCGATAGATAGTGTCCTTCTCACGCACGCCCATCTCGATCATTCCGGCTATCTTCCCGCACTGGTAAGAAATGGCTTTCAAGGCCATGTCCATTGCACGCCTGCTACGGCTGAACTGTGCGGCCTGCTGCTTCCTGACAGCGGGCATCTGCAGGAGGAGGAAGCGCGCTACGCACAGCGCAAGGGCTATTCCAGGCATGCAAACCCCAAGCCGCTCTACACGTTGGAGGACGCCAAAGCGGCGCTGGGGCATTTCAAGGATATTTCTTTCGACCAGGATATTGACCTCGGAGAAGGAATTTCAGCCCGATTCATTCCTGTGGGGCACCTGCTGGGCGCAGCGCAGATACAATTGTCCCTCAATGGGCGAACAATACATTTCAGCGGCGATGTCGGCCGCGATACCGATCCATTGATGCACGGTCCGCGGCCATTCACGGGCGCCGACATTCTCGTCTGTGAATCCACTTACGGGAACCGTGCTCACCCGCAGAACGATCCCGAAGCCGAACTGGCGGAGATCATCAACCGGGTCGCCCGGCGCGGCGGCGTGATCGTGATCCCCGCCTTCGCGGTGGGGCGTATCCAAGGGGTCATGCTGCAGATCGCCCGGCTCCGTGAGCGTGGCGCGATCCCTTACGTACCCGTCTATTTGAACAGCCCGATGGGCGTGAATGCGACCGATATATATCATCGCCACCACGACGAGCACCACGTTAGCCGGGAAGACTGCAAAGCCATGTTCGATCTGGCCGAGCGGGTGCGCACGGTCGAGGAATCGAAAGAACTTAATCGCCGCAACGGTCCGATGATCATCATTTCCGCCAGCGGCATGCTTGCCGGCGGCCGCGTTCTGCACCACGTCGTCAGTTTCGGGCCAGACCCAAGAAACGCAATCGTCCTAAGCGGCTTCCAGGCAGGCGGTACGAGGGGAGCCGTGCTCGCGAGAGGCGAGCAGAATTTGCGGCTCTTTGGCCGCGACGTCGAAATCCGGGCCGAGGTCATCCAGCTCGAGGGCATATCAGGTCATGCTGACGCCAACGAATTGCTGTCCTGGATGGGCCAGGCGCAAGCGCCGGAGATGACCTATGTCACGCATGGCGAGCCGGAAAGTGCCGATGCCCTTCGTTTCCGCGTCGACCATGAACTCGGATGGAATGTGCGTGTGCCAGAACATCTCGAGCGGGTCAGCATCCAGAAGCCGGGATGACCATGGATGTGCACACTATTCCTCTGATCCGGGCCGGTATCGACACCTATCGTCAACCGGTCGTCTATATGCGCGAGGATTGCCATCTATGCCGAGCCGAAGGGTTCTCGGCGCTCACCCAGGTAGAGATCGCCCTTGGCAAGCGGTCGATTGTCGCAGCGCTCAACGTGGTCACTGAGGCGGATTGGCTACCATCCGATACGGCGGCGCTAAGCGAGGCCGCGTGGTCAGCGCTTGGTGCGAAGGCCGGTGAGCATGCGATTTTCTCGCATCCGGAGCCACCCGCTTCCGCTTCGGCGATCCGTGCCAAGGTCTATGGGGAGCGCCTTGATATCGCGGCCTACCGGGCCATCATTGGCGACACCGTGGCTCATCGCCTCTCCGATCTCGACCTCGCCGCTTTTATCACAGCTTGTGCCGGCGACCGCCTCGACGTCGACGAAACCATCGCGCTGACCCGGGCAATGCAGGGTGCCGGAAAGACGCTCGACTGGGGCCCGGGTCTGGTTCTCGACAAGCATTGCGTCGGCGGCCTGCCGGGCAACCGTACGACGCCGATTGTCGTGGCGATTGTCGCTGCAGCGGGTTACCGGATTCCCAAGACGTCAAGCCGGGCCATCACATCTCCCGCCGGCACGGCCGACACGATGGAAGTGCTGGCGCCGGTCGCGCTCGATATCGCCGCCATGCGCCGGGTTGTGGAAGCCGAGGGGGGCTGCGTCGTGTGGGGTGGCGGACTTGATCTCAGTCCAGCTGACGATCTGCTGATCCGCATCGAGCGGCCGCTCGATTTCGACAGCGATGGTCAGCTCGTCGCTAGCGTGCTTTCGAAGAAGGCCTCCGCCGGTTCGACCCATGTGCTGATCGACATGCCGGTCGGCCCCACGGCCAAGGTGCGATCACAAGAGGCTGCAAGAGCACTTTCCGACCGACTCCTGACCGTAAGCCACGCCATCGGCATGACAGTGCTCATCCATCTTAGCGACGGATCGGCTCCTGTGGGCCGCGGCATCGGCCCAGCCCTTGAGGCCCGAGACCTGTTGGCGGTCCTTCGCCGTGAACCGGATGCTCCGCTTGACCTGCGGGACCGGGCGCTGGATCTGGCCGGCGCCTTACTTGACCTTGCGGCGGCAAATGATGGACATGGGCGGAAAAGGGCGGAAGAGCTCTTGCTCAGCGGCGCCGCCGAAGCGAAATTTTTGGCAATCTGCGAGGCGCAGGGTGGATTCCGTGAACCGGACAAAGCACCGCAGCGTAGCGTCGAAATCGCCACTCGGTCCGGAGCGTTAGTCTCGATCGACAATCGCCGCGTCGCCAAGATCGCGAAACTGGCCGGTGCTCCCGGCCGCAAGAACGCGGGTGTAGACCTGCTTGTGAGGCCGGGTGACAGGGTTGAGCGGGGGCAGCCGCTCTATGAGATTCACGCCGAAACGCCCGGCGAGCTCGCATGGGCGCGAGACTATGCCCGATCGGGTTCATCGCCTTTCCTGATCGGGGACACTCCATGACCCATATTCTGGCATTCCCGGGGATGCTCCCGCTGGGCGAGCGCCTGGCTTCGCTCGCAGGAGCCGTAGTTGGCGAGGTGGATATTCACCGCTTTCCCGATGGCGAGAGCCTTGTCACGCTGCCGGATAACCTCGCCGGACAGGATGTCGCCATAATCGCCACCTTGCGCGACCCGGATCCGATCGCCCTGCCGCTGCGATTTGCTGCGGAAACGGCCAGGGAACTCGGCGCTCGCCGTGTGGGGCTGATTGCACCTTATCTCGCCTATATGCGGCAGGACCGTCGCTTCGCGCAGGGACAGGCTGTCAGTGCGCCGCTGTTCGCCCGCTTTGTTGAAGAAAGCTTCGACTGGCTGGTGACGGTGGACCCGCATCTGCACCGCATCCCGTCTCTGGAGGATATTTTCAAGATACCCGCGCGGCGTCTCGTCACCGCACCCTTGCTGGCCGAATGGATCGCCGCCAACGTGCCCGATGCGGTGCTGTTGGGGCCAGACGGTGAGAGCCGCCAATGGGTCGCGGAAGTTGCCCGTCTGGCGGACCGGCCTTATGAGGTTCTGGAGAAGAGTCGCAGCGGCGATCGCGATGTCGACGTCAGCGTGCCGCGCAGCGATGCGCTCCTGACCGGAACACCGGTGATTCTCGATGATATCGCTTCTTCGGGACGAACCTTGATCCAGGCAATTGAACGGCTGCTGGACGCAGGAACCCGGCCGCCGGTCTGTCTGGTGATCCATGCGGTGTTTGCCGGCAACGCCCACGCCGACATCCTTGCGGCGGGCGCCGCGCGCATCGTCACGACCGATTCGATCCCTCATCCAACGAACGCTGTTTCACTTGCCGGAGGGCTGGCAAAGGCTCTCGAGCAATTGAGATTTAACGATCTCTCAGACAGCGTAGTTGCCATCGCCCCCGAATGACAAGGTGAAAGCCATGAAAGACCACACCCATCATCAGGAACACAAGGCAAGCGAAGACGGCATTATTTACACCTGCCCGATGCATCCCGAAGTCCGGCAAAGTGAGCCCGGCGACTGTCCGAAATGCGGGATGCATCTGGTCCCTGAGGGCTCGGACGGGGCCGAAGGTGCACACGCGTGCCATCACCATCACGGGCACTCTGCCCTGGATGAAAGCGAAGACGCAGATGGTCGTTACGACTCTGTTCCTGCGGGCTATTCCGGCGCCGTCTACACCTGTCCGATGCATCCGCGGGTCCGCCAGACCAAGCCGGGCTCCTGCCCGATCTGCGGAATGGGACTGGAACTCGAATCCGCAGCGATGGCCGGGGAAGGACCGAACCCCGAACTCGTCGATTTCACGCGGCGATTCTGGATCGGCACGGTGCTGACGCTCCCGCTCCTGATCTTCACCATGGGTCCTTATCTCGGTCTGGGCGGCGTCAGGGACATATTCGGCGAACGCACGACGCTGTGGATCGAGCTGGTGCTCGGCACACCCGTCGTCCTGTGGTGCGGCTGGCCCTTTCTGGTGCGCGGATGGAACTCGTTCCGCACCATGAATCTCAACATGTTCTCGCTGATCGGCATGGGCGTGATGGCCGCCTGGGCGTTCAGCGTCGTGGCGGTCCTGGCGCCTGACATATTTCCCGACGGTTTCCGCGATGCGGAAGGCCATGTCGGGGCTTATTTCGAGGCGGCGGCGGTCATCGTCACGCTGGTTCTGCTCGGCCAGGTGATGGAATTGCGCGCGCGCGAAGGCACGGGCAAGGCCATCCGCGCGCTGCTCGATCTCGCCGCCAAAACTGCCAGGGTCATCCGTGAGGACGGCAGCGAGGAGGAAATCCCCCTCGAGCACGTCAAGGTCGGCGATCGCTTGCGCGTACGACCTGGCGACAAGGTTCCGGTCGACGGGGTGGTCACGGACGGTCGTTCGTCGGTCGATGAAAGCATGATCAGCGGCGAACCCGTGCCGGTCGAAAAGGTCGCGGGCGACCCGGTAACCGGCGCCACCATCAACGGGACCGGCAGCCTCGTGATCGAAGCGACTCGTGTCGGCGCTGACACTATGCTGTCCCAGATCGTCGAGATGGTCGCCAACGCCCAGCGCTCGCGCGCACCGATCCAGAAATATGCCGACCGGGTTTCAGGCTGGTTCGTGCCGGTCGTCATCGCGATTGCGATCCTGGCATTTATCGGTTGGGCGGTATGGGGACCACCCCCGGCGCTGTCCTATGCGCTGATCGCCGCGGTCGCCGTCCTGATTATCGCCTGCCCCTGCGCCCTGGGGCTCGCGACACCCATGTCGATCATGACGGCCACTGGACGCGGCGCACAGGCGGGCGTGCTGATCAAGAACGCAGAGGCGCTGGAGCGCTTCGAGAAGGTCGACACGCTGATGGTCGACAAGACCGGAACCCTGACCGAGGGCAAGCCCCGGCTGGTGACGGTGCTGCCCGAGCCGGGTCATGATGAAGCAGAAGTGCTGCGGCTCGCGGCAACGCTTGAAAAAGGTTCCGAGCATCCCCTGGCCGAAGCGATCGTTACGGGTGCGGAGGAACGCGGCGTGGCGCTTGGCGAAGCCAGTGACTTCGAGGCCGTAACTGGCAAAGGCGTGAAAGGTGTCGTGGATGGAAGGCCCGTCGCTCTTGGCAATTTGAAACTGGTCTCCGATCTCGGACTTGAAGCCGCCAACCTGACGGAAAAGGCCAATAGCCATCGCGACGAGGGCGAAACGGTGATGTTCGTTGTGCTCGACGGCGCTGTTGCCGGGCTCGTCAGCGTGGCCGACCCCGTGAAGGAGACCACGCCTGCCGCTCTCAAGGCGCTGCACCGGCTGGGCTTCCGTATCATCATGGCAACTGGCGACAATGAGCGTACCGCGAAGGCGGTCGCCGCGCGTCTTGGTATCGACGAGATTCGCGCCGATGTGCTGCCCGAAGACAAAGCCCGCATCATTCAGGAACTTCAGCGCGAAGGTCGCAAGGTCGCCATGGCCGGCGACGGAGTGAATGACGCCCCCGCCCTGGCCCAGGCCGATGTCGGTATCGCCATGGGCACGGGCGCAGACGTCGCCATCGAAAGTGCGGGGATCACGCTGGTCAAAGGCAATCTCGACGGCATCGTGCGGGCACGGCGTCTCGCCCGCGCGACCATGCGGAACATTCGCCAGAACCTCTTCTTCGCGCTGATCTACAATGCTGCTGGCGTGCCCGTGGCGGCAGGCGTGCTCTTCCCGTTCTTCGGCATCCTCATCAGTCCGATATTCGCCGCCTTCGCCATGAGCGCCTCCTCGATTTCCGTCGTCACGAATGCGCTGCGGCTCAGGAGCGCGAAAATCTGACGGTGAGACAGGCCCGTCCGCTGGAAAGGTGAATGTCCTGCGGCACAGCACCCGCCGCAATTTCAAGATCCAATGACCGACCTCGCCAGTCGGCGCATTGTTTCTGGTTCTCATCTGGGTGTCGTGCAGGTTGCGCGATTAGATAATAGCCGCCGCTGGCTATGCAATTCGCATCCGGGGGGCGTTTCTTGGCTAGGCCAATCTCCCCCGCGAATGCCATGTCGCGATCATGGGTGAACTTGGCGGATACCGGTGATTGCTTGCTCGATCGCGCTTCCGTAGGCCATTAAGAGGACGTAGCGTTAGGAGTACAATAAACAACGCTAAGGAAGAACAACCTGAGAACGCTTACGGCCGCGAGCGATGGCCGCGCATCGGTTCATCGAGATGCGCAAGGGCTGGATAACCGATGGAGCAATCCTCCTGCGCGAGCCGGCATCACAGCACCTTGACCTCGGTGACATCCGACATCTTGCGGAGCCGGTCCATGAATTCGCGGTGCCGCGTCGGCGTGTCACAGAATGAGATATGCATCTGGACTGCCCCGTCCTGCCGTTGAAATGCGAGCGGACCTTCCTGGAATCGGCATTTGCTAAGAGCGGCATCAACGGCCTGGATGACGCTCTCATTCTCATGTGTCGTGATTTGATATTCGAGGATGCGCCACTTTTCGCGCATGCGTTGCTCGATAAGCGCCAGCACGCGCAGCGCAGCCAACGCCAGGCCGACGCCGACGCCCGCCAAGACATATTCCTTCGTGGCAGTGGCCAGGCCCAAGGCGCCGTTTACCCAGATGAGCGCGGCGGTCGTCAGTCCGCGCACGGTGCCGCGATGCTGCAAGATGACTCCCGCCCCCAGAAAACCGAGGCCCGTCACGACATTTGCCGCGACCCGTCCGGTTTCCGCCCCCGGGATCGAGCCCCCGGCCAGGACGAAGATGGCCGTACCCACCGTGACCAGGAATTGCGTCCGAAGGCCTGCCGGTTTGCGCGACAATTCCCGCTCCAGGCCAAGCATGAGGCCGACCGCCGCAGCGACCGTGAGAGGCAGCAACATGTCGGTGACGAACTCAGGAAACGATATGGCAGCGCTCAGGATTTTGTCTGGAATGCACGCAGCGCGCGACTCAAACACAGAAGAAATAGTCCCGCGAGCACGACCACCGCGATGATCCAGTTCGCACCGAGGGCGGCGACGAAGCTCGATCCGGCGAACAAGGCGAGCAGAAGAGGCAGGTGGCAGGGACAGGTCAGCACTGCCAGTGCGCTCCAGATGTAGGCCCGGGTTCGCGAAGGTCCTGAGACGCCAATGCTAGCAGGTTTCCGCATGCTGCTTTGCGCTCCATGAAGGACGATGCGCCGCATCGCTGACCATAGACAGCGATGCGGCGCTGGCCGGGCGCATTTGCGGCGACCCACCCAGCCAAATGCGCCAGTGTGAGGATGTTTCGGGCTCAGGAGGCTCATGCATGGCGATATCCCTTGGTGGTGTCGGGCGTCATCGCGGAAATCACCTGCTCCATTTGCCGGTCCATTGTGGACAGGGCCATGCACCGTGCGACAATTCGCGCACGCACGCACTCCAGAAACTCGACGGCATCGCTGCCGCCGTCGTCCAGTGCTTGACACAGCCTGGTCAGCTCATCGAGACCAACCCCCGCCTCGAACAGGCTGCGCACGAAGCGCAGCCGCTCGAGCGCCCGATCGT
>JBFXHW010000023.1:0-16827 GCA_050176605.1 Sphingobium sp.
AAGATAATGTCATATCCGGCGCGGATCAGCATGAGGTGTCCTTCTTGTTCAGGGCTAAACGATATCGCCCGATGATTGTATCCACGGCGTCATGAGCTAATCACCGGAAGCGGCCATGCGGATATCGACCTCGATATCCATCCCTTGAAAGCTGCCTGGGAAACCGGCCCATATACCGGAAAGTGGTATCGCCTGATAAGGATCGCGCGCCACTGCAACGCGTATAAGACCTCTGTTGCCGATAATGCCGTTGGTCGGGTCAAACTCCACCCAGCCGGAGCCCGGAAGGAAAACCCGCACCCACGCATGCGTATTCCCACCTCCGACCAGTCCCTCTCCCGGCGAAGGATCATAAACATAGCCCGAAACGAAGCGCGCGGCGAAACCCAGCGCTCGCACCGCTTCGATCATCAGCACCGCGAAATCCCGGCAGCTGCCCTGGCGTAGCGCCAGCGTCTGAATGGGCGTCTGGGTGCCCTTTTCGTGGCGCGCGACATAGGTGAAGTCACGCCGAATGGTTGCTGCCATGGTGGCGAGGAGCGCCACTGTTTCCGTCGGACCGTCATCATTTACGAAATCGCGAGCCCATCCGTCGACAATGCGATCAGGATCGAGATGCTGTCGTTCAATGGAACGCAGGAGATCAGGCATGTCTTCGGACGAATAAGTGAAAGGGAATAATCGCGCATAGCCTTCGATCTCGATCTCGTGTCGGCTGAGCGGTGCATGATCGAGCTGCGTGACACTGCTGACGGTCAGCCAGCGGGATCGCCTGTCGAACCGGGCGAGCGCGAGGGCATTGCCGAACACATCATGAATCCACCGCAAGGAAACAGGGGCAGGTTCGATTTCCAGCTTGGCACTAAGCAAACGCTGATCGAAACTTTCCCTGGGGCGCATCATGATCCGGTGCTCACCGAAAGATACTGGCTGACTATAGCTGTATCGCGTCCTATGGCTGATTATCAGCAGGGACATGGAGCAGATTGCAATTGATACACGGTCCGGGTGCCTTGCTGGCTCACGACGATGCCGTCGTTCACACCAATCCACACGGGCAGTCGCCGTTCCTGCTCATTGGTGATCATGCCGGTTGCGCGATACCCGACCGTTTGGGAACCCTGGGTCTGAACGAGGCCGACCGCGTTCGCCATATCGCGTGGGATATCGGGATCCGGGAACTGGGTTCGATGCTGGCTCAGGCGATGGATGCAGTCTTCATTCATCAGCGCTATTCGCGCCTTGTCATCGATTGCAATCGCGATCCTTTCTCGCCAGAGGCGATCCCTCAAATATCGGACGGCAGCAAAATTCCCGGAAACGCAGACATATCGAATGCGGCGCGGCACGAACGGATGAGCGCGATCCACGACCCCTATCACGCCGCCATCGCGGCGGAAATCGAGAGGCGTGCCTCTGCTAGGCACCCGACGGTCCTCGTCGCGCTGCACAGCTTTACACCCCGGCTGGCGGGCCTGTATCGTCCCTGGGACATCGGCGTGCTGCACAATGGGCGGCGGGATTGTTTCGCCAGAGTACTGATTGATACGCTTCGCAAAGACGAAACGCTGAAGGTCGGTGATAACGAGCCCTATCAAATGGACGCGACGGACCACAGCATTCCCCTTCACGCATTTGGACGTGAGCTTGCTTACGCGGAAGTCGAGATCAGGCAGGATCTCATTGCGACCCCGGCAGGCTTGTCGCGATGGTGCAAAATTCTCGCTGACGCGCTGCCATCCGCCGGTAAGAGGACAATCAGGGATTTCAGCTAGGCGAGCGTAGATGCTCAGGTTTCAGCCAGTTGCTGAATTCTCGCTCCACCAGCAGTATATCTGAGGGCGTCGACCGCTTCGCGACATGCGCGAGCGCTTGGATATGAGCCGCTGAATGCCTGTACATCTCCAAGCATGGTACAAAAGCGCCAGCGCCATTCCTCAACGGGACCATCCGGTTCAATGGCAGGATTTGCCGTAACCCGGTATATTTCGAAAACCATGTCGGCCCGGTCGTTGGATACTTTGAGCGGGATTGAACGCCATGGTGTCTTGGCCATAAGGCCAGAGGCATCCGGCGCTTCCGACATCCTGTCTTCGTGAGGACCGTCGGAAGGAGCATTGCCGACTTCGTGGAGGCGCCATGCTCGAGGCCGGACCGCGAGCATTTTGAGAAGGGAATAGTCCAGGGAGTCGGACATGGTCATCCTCCAGCTTGCAAGCGGGAGCACCCAGGTCTCTCTGTCACAGGCGGCTTGCGGTCATAAGATCGCGTGATCCTCTTTCCTACCACAATTCCGCATAAATCTCGCATCAATTCGCTGCGGCTACACGTCTCGCATGATATGATCTCAACCAGTGGATCGCCGGAGCGGCAAACCAGAGCCAGTCTGAATGCATCTGACATGCATATGTGAATGGGTGCTGTCAGAGCAAAGAGCACCCGTCTCTGCACGGCGAAACGGTTGCATAGACCTTTCGAACTTCACGCCATAATAGATTGCCACTCGGCGAGAGCTTCCGAGCGCATTTCCTTGTAGAGTTTCCGACTGACGAGATGACGTTGGGAATTGAAGTGATTGTAGAAGGCTTTGTGGACGGAGGCGACCTTTTGAAGTGTTTTCATCTGCCTGAATCTTTGCATCGCACGCTCCCGTCGTCGAAACGGCAGATGTGGATTCTCAGCGCCATTATTGAGCCATCGGCCAACTTCCCGACGATCGAGATTGCCTAGTTCGCGCATAGCGACAGGGTATGTTTTCAATCCGTCGGTGACGATCTGCTCGGCTCCACCATTGCGTTTCAGCGCCTTCTTCATGAAAACCAAAGCTGCAGATTTGTCACGTTTCTTCGTTACGTAACTTTCAAGTACCTCGCCCTCATGGTCAACAGCGCGCCACAGATAGTGCATCTCGCCGTTGATACGCACATACATCTCATCAAGATGCCACCGCCAATGTCTTCGTCCACGCATACATGGTGCACACGACGGTGCCGGATTTCTGCTGCAAACATCGGACCGAAACGGTTCCACCAGAGCCGCACCGTTTCGTGACATACATCGATCCCGTATCCGAACAGCAGATCCTCGACGTTCCGGAGAATGAGCGGGTATCGAATGTACAGCATGACTGCCATCCGGATCACCTCAGGTGATGAACTAAAACGTCGAAACGGACTAGGTGGCCTCGCTCTGGATTTACGCTTCATCACCGCCCGCTAGCAGAACGCAAACCCAGGGACCCCGTTCCTTTGACAATGCCGAGCCGATATTTCAGGAAGTGGGCGCCACCATGCTCGACCTCACCGACAAATCTGGCGCCGAGCCGATCCATGGCGCCCAATCGCGTTCGCGATGGAGGCAGGAGGAACGTCACGATTGCGATCCTTTCATCGGCCCGCGCAAATGCGAGAGCTTTTAGAGTGACGGTCAGGCCGATGCCGAAATATTCGGGTTTCAAAACCAGCCCGAAATCCCATTCATCATTTTCCTTTTCAAATCCGCCCCACCCTGCGTAGCAGCCGCTGCACAATATTGCCCAGTGGCCCAACCCGTCTCGTTGCCAGCGCTCTTCTTTGGCCGCCAAAAATTTGTCGACCCGCCTCTGATCCCAGACAAATGTGAGCAAGGGCATGTGCCTGGAAACACGGGGGTCTGACATATGCGCCAGGATCTCATCAGACAGTATCTGATGAAGGCGTGTGAATTCGATCTGAACTGCGGGTATGTCGCACCTCATAGTGATTGGTCGCCGACCATATCCCTGACTCGTCCCCTCAGGATAGGCAGGACATCATCCGCGAACCAGGGATTGACCTTCAGCCAGCGATTGTTACGCGGGCTTGGATGTGGCAGTGGGAGTATAGTCGGCCAGTGGTTGCGCCATACGCCAACAGTTTCGGTCAGTGACCCGGTTTTTCCGGGCATGTGCCAGTCCATCGCATAGCGCCCGATGACAAGCGTCAGTTCGATGTTCGGCAGCCTGTCAAGCAGCGCTGCACGCCAGTTTTGTGCGCACAGCGGCTTCGGCGGAAGATCGCCCGAAGGGCCAGTTCCGGGATAGCAGAAACCCATCGGCACGATGGCGACGCGCGATGCATTATAAAATGTCGCGCGATCAATCCCCAGCCATTGACGCAACCGGTCGCCGGAAGGATCATCGAAGGGAATACCTCTTTCATGCGACCTGCGCCCCGGTGCCTGACCGGCGATCAATATCCGGGCGCGCGGATCGGCCTGTAGCAATGGTGCTGGACCGAGCGGCAGGTCGGCGCATTTGGTGCAACTGCGGATCGCGATCAGAAGGTCCGCTATGTCGGGGGGCGTTTGGGGTCGATATGACATGGCGGACCTTCCTTCATCCGGCTAGGGGGAGTGCGGCTATACATCCCCTCCGGACAAACTCACAGATCGGTAGCGGCAACCGTACGGATGCTGCGCCAGTTCTTGTCGGCCTTGGCAATGGGCCCGGATGGATCCCTCTGGAATGCCTTCAATATGTCCTCGTTCAGGAAGACATAGAGCTTGCCGTCGCGCACGGCGGCATATTTGGGGTCGCCGTCGAATTTCTTGCCGACCGAAACGCCGAAGGTGCAGTAACCGCCATTCTGCGGCGTGAAGGCAGCCGGGCTGGCATTGAACGCTTCGAGATTTTCCGCGCTGGCGAAATAATAGGCAACGCCGTCATGCACGGCAGCATATTTTGCCGTGCCTTCGATGCGATTGCCCAGCCGGATGAAAGCGACCGGATCGACTCCGTGCAGCCCGAGCGGCGCGCCCGCCGCGGTCAGCCCGTTCGACACATTATGCTCGTCTGCGGCGAAGGCTGGCGCCAAGGCGAGAGTCTGGCTGGCAAGAGCCAGCGCGATGAGGATTGATTTGTGCATTGTCCTTGTTCCTTGATTGATGCCGGGCAGTTCAAGCGGGGATGAGGCCATCGGTGCTGACCACCGGAAAATCGATGTCCGTCCCAGCAATGTGATTGAAATAATTGGTGAAGATATTCATCGCGACATGAGCGATGATCTCGGCGATTTCTCCGTCGGAAAATCCGGCCTCCCGGATCTCTGCGATCTGGATATCCGCCACATGGCCTCGATCGGCGACGATGGCGGTAGCAAAGTCAACCGCTACCCGTGCCTTCGCGTCGCTGGCCTCTCCGCGCAGATTGAGCGCCGCTTCTTCCTTCGACACGCCAGCAAGGCCTGCCAGAACGGTATGGGCCGACGCACAATAGTCGCAACGATTGACGCCCGCCACGGCAAGCGCGATCTGCTCACGCAGTTTCGAATCAAGCAGGCCGTCGCTCAGCGCACCGCTGATACCAAGGTAAGCGCCCAATGCAGCATGGGATTGCGCCAGCGTGGCCAGAAGGTTGGGCACGCCACCCATTTTCTGACGAACTGCAGCGAGCAGTTCTGTCGTCCTTGGTGAAGCCATGTTTTGATCGATTGCGGCTATTCTCTGCATACATACTCCTGTCTCTTGTTGGTGACAGGAGCTATGTGCCGACACTCCGATAATCTGCAATATATGTAGCCATAATACCGACATTATGTCATTCACGACATACGATCTGCATCATTTTATGTATTTTGTCGCTTCAGATCGCGTGGTGCAAAGCCAAATCGCGCGCTGAAAGCGCGGGTGAAAGCGGCCGCCGAGCGATATCCGGCTTCCGCAGCGGCCTGCTGCACCGAACAACGCGTATCGTTGATCATCGACAGCGCCTTTTGTAGCCGCCACTCGGAAAGATAGCTCATCGGCCCCATACCCATAAGCTCGCTGAACCGTTCGGCGAAACTGCTGCGCGACATCCCGGCTTCATGCGCCAGTGTTTCGACAGTCCAGGGTTGGCTCGCACGATGATGCATAAGCTGCAGCGCCTTGCCGATCTGCCGGTCCGCAAGAGCAGCAAGCACCGTCTGCATTTCTTCGCTTTGCCCAACGCCCAGACGCAGCATCTCAATAAAGAACACCTCGGATAGACGCGTGATCGTCGCTGCCGAGCCTTCACTGTCGGCGAACATGCGCCGGGTCAACAGACGCAGCACTTCGTCCAGCCATACCTCTCTTGCCCGGTCCGCCGCGCTGATCACCATATATTCCGGCAAGGCGCGTAATAGCGGATGATCCGCACCTTCGCGAAAGGTGAAATGGCCGCAGATCATCTGCGTCGATGCTTTCGGATTGCCCTTTCCGACAGCGAACACGCCTTCGCCTTGATATCCGGCATCGGCGATCACCGTTTCCAGTGCAGGCGCGTCGCGCCCTTCCTGATCGGACAATATGTGGGAAAGGCCACGTGGGATAAGGACCAGATCACCGGGAAATAAATCAACGCTGGCGCCCGAAGGAAAGCCGACATGGAGTTTGCCCTGAACCAGCAGGTGAAACCGCGCCGCCTGTTCGAGATCGGGCACTTCAACCGCCCAGGGCGGCGAAAAGTCGGTGCGAAAGTACAGCGCGCCCTTGAGGTCGAGCGTGTTCAGAATGTCATCAAGTACGTCCATATATGGATGTTATAATGCAGATCGTCTGATATAAATATATGATTTGCAGCTTTTCTGGAAGAAGTCGCCAACATAGCAGTCGCTCCGGCTGCCGGAGCCCGCAATCAATACTTGCCGTTGGTTCACGTGAAGGCCAGTTTGTCACTTCCATCGCATTTCTCGGTTACTTTGCTATGGTGGAAACATGTCACTGCTAGATAGCCTTGGAATACCGCTGCCCATCGTGCAGGCGCCTATGGCGGGCGTGTCCACCCCCGAACTGGCCGCCGCCGTAAGTAACACCGGCGCGCTGGGCTCGATCAGCGTTGCCGCCACCGATGCTGCCGGCGCGCGGGAGATGATCGCAGCCATACGTCTTCTCAGCAATCGCCCGTTCAACGTCAATGTCTTCGTCCATCAACCAATGGCGCAGGATGCCGCCCGCGAGGCCGCGTGGATCGCTGCAATGGCGCCACTGTTCCACGAGTATGGAGCGCAGCCTCCGGCAGCACTTCGCCCAATCTACAGGAGCTTCATCGAGGACGACGAGATGCTGGCGCTGCTGTTGGAAACCGCGCCGGCCGTCGTCAGCTTCCATTTCGGTTTACCTGATGCCGGTCGGATCGCGGCGCTGAAGAACGCAGGATGCGGGTTGCTGGCCACTGCCACGAGCCTCGGCGAGGCCCAAGCCGCAAAGGCGGCAGGGATCGACGCGGTCGTCGCGCAGGGCTGGGAAGCGGGTGGGCATCGGGGCGTGTTCGACCCCGATGCTCCGGACGCGCGGCTTGGAACCCTGGCACTAACCAGGCTGCTGGCGCGCCGCAGCGGCCTGCCGGTCATCGCTGCGGGTGGGATCATGGATGGGCACGGCATTTGTGCCGCACTCGACCTTGGCGCCATTGCGGCCCAGTTGGGGACGGCTTTCGTCGCCTGTCCAGAAAGCAGCGCCGATACCGCCTACCGCGATGCGCTCGCCGGTCATGCCGCTATGAACACGGTCATGACCTCGGCCATTTCGGGGCGGCCTGCTCGCGGCCTGCCGAACCGCTTCACTCAATGGGGCGAGAATGTCGGTTTGCCGCATGCCGGCTATCCAATGACCTACGATGCTGGCAAGGCTCTGATCGCCGCAGCTAAGGCAGCCGGCGAGACAGGCTACGCTGCGCAATGGGCTGGACAGGGCGCGCCACTGTCGCGCCCCGTGCCTGCTGCTGAGCTTGTCGCGCTGCTTGCAGATGAGTTGCGCTCCCGGAACTGAGAGAAGCCGGTATCGCCAACAAAGCGGACGCTCGGCAATTCAGATCGGATCCCTAATTGCGGCCGTTCATTCACGGCTTCGGAAAGACAGAATGGAATTCAAGGCTAGACACTCGCGATGTGGATTCTCCGAATTGGCGCGTTGCGCCGCTGCTGTTGGTGATCAGGGGATTGCCCCTCGTCTTATGAGCTCCGTTATTCGTGCGGCATTGGGTGCCGTACCCTTGGAGAAGAAGTGCAGGCACGTGCCAAAGCTGAATGGAGAGCAACATGTAGATCGGGAACGCTGACAAGAACGATCTTGAAAAATGGCCAGGCGGACTCGCAAACCTGCTTCAGGTCAACATATCGCTCGCTATCGTAAGGCCCAATATCGCACTAGCAAGCCGTGGCACAACCGGTGCAGACATATTTTGTTTCGCCAAGCGATCACTTTGCTGGCGGTTGAAATCACGATCCTGAGAACCATTCATTTTGCTCAGGATTCCCTGCTCCTGCGTGACATTGCCGCCAGTGCAATCGCGCCCAATGGCCCAGCGCGTGTTCCCAATGCCGGCTCCCGTATTATATCGGCGATGGTCCCGGTCGTGACGAAAGGCAGATATCCGGCGAGCGCCGACACGACTCGCTCGCGCACAAGCTGGCGCAGCGCAGGCCGCGTCGTGCCAACCCCACCGCCAATCAAGACCATTCGCGCTGATGTCATAAGCAGGATGGAACTCACCAACTCGGCCAGAGCATCCGCGACATGCGCCCAGCGCGGATCGCCATCCGGCACCTGTTCTCCCGGCATACCGAAACGCGCGGCCAGCGCAGGCCCGCTGACCAATCCTTCGATACAATCGCCATGGAAAGGACAGACACCGGGGAAGTCGTCGCCCGGCCCACGCCGCATACGCAGATGCCCCGCTTCGGGATGCATCGCACCATGTAGAGGCCTGCCGTTAACGACGAACCCGGCACCCAAACCAGTCCCGATGGTGAGGTAGCAAAGGCAATCGCTGGCCCCTGCTACCTCAGCACCAGCGCCCCACAGCGTTTCGGCTAGAGCTGCCCCGTTTACGTCGGTGTCGATCACCACCGGACAATCAAGTCCGGCAGATAACATGCCCAATATCTCGGCCCCGGCCCATCCCTGCTTAGGTGTGTCCAGCATATGACCATAGGCCGGCGCCGACGGGTCAAGCTCCAGCGGACCAAAGCTGGCTATGCCTAATGCGTCGAACTCAGCTTCGCGCTGCCACTGGCGGAGCACGGCGGACGCTTCGGTCAGGCAAGTCTCTGGTAATCCAGTGCGTATCACAGCTTCGCGCACGATCTGCGTGCCTCGCGCCAGCACCACTATGGTCTTGGTGCCGCCCAGTTCGACACCGGCGCGCAGCCTGTTATCCGGCATGATATGCCGGCTCCAACCGGGTGTATTCGCCATTCAGGCGCAGCTGCAGGAATGGCGCAAAACATCCGCCAAATCGGCGGCGCGAACCGCCGCCCCAATTGTCGGCAAAGCTGGTGACCGAAAGATCGGGCAGCACCATCCAGCTATAGGCTTGCGCAGGTGCCTCCTGCGGATTGGCGAACACGAGCCCGCTGCCGTTCAGTGGCCGCCAGTCACCGTCGAGACGGCTCGACACCATGCCGTACAGGCCGGTCGGGCCAGTCGGGCCCTCGGGATTGAACACATGGGCCTGCGTCGACCAGAACAGATAATAATGCCCGTCATGTCGAATAACGTGAGGGCGCTCCAGCTCATTGTTCACGCCATCGGCTGACACTATCGGCGGCATCAGCTGCCAGTTGTCCGGCTGGTCTGCCGGGGCCACCGCAACACCCACGGCGCCATTATACGCCGATGCCGATCCGGCGATCGAAGCCGCAAAAAACTGATAATGTCGGCCGCTCATCGGATCGCGAAAATAGGAAGGGTCGCGAAATGCCTTGATAGTCCCGATTTGTCCGCCCGCCGTTGTTTCCATGTACATGACCGGGTTGATCGTAACCAGCTCGGTCAGGTTGCGCCAGCCGCTGCATATACCATCCGCCTCAAGCGTCGCCTGAGCGGAGAACAACCGTTGCTCAAACGTCAGTTCGGCCTCGCCGCGCTGGCCGGCAGCCGTGAAATATAATGTTACGACGCTATCCTCCGGATCGTAAATCGCCGACCCTGACCATTCGCGGCTTCCCGGTGAAAATCCGTTGGGCATGGCGGGGCCGACATGGCACCAACTCTGGCCATTGCGCCGGAACAGGTGGATACGCGCATGGCCGTGCCGCTCATCGGGGTCGTCGAAGCGGGGACTGGCCAGCGCCATCCATATTTCGTCTCCACCGGCCAGCTGCACGGGAAAGCCGTCGCGGCCCTGGATTGGCCAGGCGTCCCACAGGACGAGACCGTCAGCAACGGGCGCAATGTCGGCCACCTCGATCAGCGGTGCGCTGTCACCGGTCAGCCCGGCTGCTTTCACATGCTCGCATGTCCATGATGAAATTTCAGACATCTCGGTTCCAGGAGTGAGGGGGCGTTGCCGTTCGTGCAGCACCGGCAACGCCCCCATTCCGACCACCGGTCAGAACGAATATTTGACGGACGCGGAAATTGTCCGTCCATTTATCGACCGCGCCCGGATATAATTGTTCACGCCGTTCACAATCGATCCCTCTTCGGCTTCGGTAATGCCAACAGTGTTGAACAGGTTGTTGGCGTTCAGCGACAGTTCCACGTTGTCTATGGGATGGAAGTTCAGGAATGCATTGACCTGTGCATAGGCCGGGAAAACCAGATCATTATTGTCCTGTGCATAGGCTTTGGTGGTGCCGATGACGTTGACGCCCAGACGGACAAGGTCGAAATCCAGCGCAGGCGTGACCTGATAGATGAATTTGGCCTGACGGCGGGGCGTATTGCCCTCATTGGCCGGCGTGATCGCGTCTTTGGCGATCTTGGCGTCAGTGTAGGTCGCACCCGCGCGGATATCGAAAATGCCCCGTTTATAAGCCGCTTCCAGTTCGACGCCCGTCGCGCGATAAGTGCGGCTCAGGAAACGCTGCGTGGTCGCTTCGTAATTTTGTTCCTGGGTCCGGGCATGAAAGCCGGTCACGAACAGAGCGAACGGCCCTGAACGATATTTTACGCCCAGTTCATACTGGTTCACGAAATTGACGGCGTCCGATTTGCGAACTGATCCGTCAGGCAACACGACACCGAAGAGCAAACGGTCGGCATTGGCGCGGCCACCTCGGCTGGCGCGCGCGAACACAGCCAGACCGGGATTGATCTTGTAATTGGCGCCGACCGACCACGATACATAGCCTACATTGTAGTTGACTGGGGAGGAATTGGCGTTGTCGATGGTGGATACGCTTTGCTCGGTCGTCTGGATCACTCCGTCGCCGTTGACGTCGAAATTGGCGGCCTGCACGGTGCCGGCATAATTTCCCCGTGCCTTGACATGGTCATAGCGGATCGAGGCATCGAGGTTCAGCGCGCCCAGATCGGCGCCAACCGATGCATAGGGGGCCAATATGTCATAGCTGACATTATAGCTGCGCTGGCAGCAATTACCCCAATAAGGCACGCCATAGGCGTAGAGTCCGTTTTGGGTCAAAACATTACCGGCGGCATCGGCCACATTGATCAGGGCCGCATTATTGCCCTTCACTTCCATCAGATAGCTGTTCCAGACCCAGTCCATGTCAATCTTCTGACGGGCATTGTACAGACCCGCGGTCAGCGTCGCCGGACCCATATTTTTGGACAGCTTCAGGTCATTGGTGAAGCCGCCAAAATCGTTGATCTCAACATTGAACAGATGGGTGCGCATCAACAGGCCATTGCCGTTCAGAGTTCCCGACGACCCGATCGCCTGTCCGGCATTGGGGCCGTTCGCATATTGCAGGCTATAGGTTCCGGCGACGCCCGTCAGCAATTGCCCCACCGAATCGGCGATGCCCTGCGCGCCCGCGACTTCGGCCGGGAATGGCGACACGAAACCGCCCTTCACATCCTGCCAGCGGAAACGCTCTTCCAGCTTCAACCCGTCAGCAATATCGAACTGTGCCTCGAACCCGATCGCCGTCACCAGCGGATGCATTCCGTCGGTGATATCGGTGGTTCTGCGGTTGTTATTGCCGTCCAGGCCAATGTCGCGGGTAAAATAGGCGCTATGCGGCGTGTCCGAGCGAATACCGAAACCGGGAATGGAACCGAATTTGGGATTGCTGTTGGTCCCGGTCACCAATGTCGGCATTGGCAGATAGCCGATTGCCCGGTCGTCCAGATGCTTCACATAGAAGCGGACGAAACCCGTCTCGAATTCATGCGTCAGATTGGCCTTGATCTGATAGCCGTCATTAGCGGTGTAGCCTGCACGGCGCGGACCTTCGCCCTGACGCCAGAAACCGCCAATGTTGAAATAGGTGTTGTCGCTGATATGGCCGCCATAATCGAAGTCCAGCCGGTATTCCTCATAGTCGACCCCAACCGTGGCCATGACCAGGCCGCCATCTTCCTTACCGGTTTTGGACAGGAAGTTGATGACGCCGCCGGGCGCATTAGATGCTGCGGTCGAGGCGCTGCCGCCGCGAACGGCCTGAAGCGAGGAAACCGTCTGGTCGGCACGCAGAAAAATATCTGCATTGCCAAAGGCGATGTCACCAAACTGCATGACCGGCAGGCCGTCTTCCTGAAGCTGCAGGAACTTGGCGCCGCCCGACGCGACCGGCAGGCCGCGAACCGCGATATTCGCATTGCCGTCGCCGCCGGTCGATTCCGAACGGATTCCGGGGATGGAGCGGAAAATTTCAGCCGTGGTGCGCGGCGCGGCTTCGGCGATAGCATCGCTGCTGATCGAGCTGACCGATATCGAGCTGTTGAGCGCGTTGGCCGCGCGGGGCTGTGCGGTCACGATGATTTCATCAAATCCGAGCGGGTCCGACTGATCCGATGTGTCACGGCTGGACGGTTGTTCCGCGCTGTCCTGTTGCGCGAATGCTGGCACTGAAACAGCGCAAAACGCAACGCCTGCAAGCCAGAGAATTTTCTTCACGACTACCTCTCCCATGAATCTTGTTTCGGAGTTTCGTCTCCGTGGACTCTGAATATGCCGAAACCGCAAACGTTTGCAAGATATTTGTGCAAACGTTTGCTTAAAGACGGTAAACTGCCACTGATACAGAAGTTTAACGTCTATTTCGGAGGCGCCTGCGTTAAATCCGGAGCCAGCACCGCGAGCGAAGATTCAGCTTGATTCGCGCGCTATCAGCACCGGCGCGACCTGAACCGATTGCACTTCCTGACCATCCATCCGGCGGAACAGCAGATCCGTCAGCAGCCCCGCCCCGCCCTCAATGTCCTGCCGGATGGTGGTCAGCGCCGGATTGGACATGCGCGCGATCTGGATATCGTCAAAGCCCACCACGGAAATATCCTGCGGCACATTCAACCCGTGCTCGCCCGCCGCCGCGATAATACTGATCGCCACGACGTCTGATGCGGCAAAAATCCCGTCGGGCCTGTTCCCTTCCGCGAAATAGGCCGAAGCTGCGCTATAGCTGCTCTCCGGCGTCACATGGGCGGGGACCAGCTGATGCGAAGTACGCACATCTTCAGGCAGCGCAGCCAGAAAGCCTTCATAGCGCGCCGCGAATTCGGGTACCGCGATATTACCGAAATAGGCCAGCTTTCGCCTGCCCCGCTCGACCATATGCATCGCCGCAAGCCTGCCGCCAGTGACATTATCCGTGCCGACTGTCAGATATTTGTTTTCCGGCGAATAGGCGCCCCAGATCACCATGGGCGCATAATGTTGCGCCACGCTGTCCAGCACCGCGCTCTGGTCCGACTGGCCTATAATGATAATGCCGTCCGCACGCCCCGACCGCACGAAATCGTCCAGCCAATCCTCACCGGTTGGCAATACGCGGGAGAGCAATATATCGTAATTGCGGTCCGCCAGCGCATCCGCCAGAAAGCCCAGCATGGCCATGAAAAACGGGTCAGACAGATGCTGGCCACGCTCGTGTCCGAGCGGCAGCAGAACGGCGATGGCGCCTGTCCGTCCCAGCCGCAAATTCTGTGCGGCAACGTTCAGCCGGAAACCATGAGTCTCGGCGATCTGCCTTACCCGCTCACGCGTCTGCTTGTTCAGCGCGCCCTTGCCGGTCAGTGCACGCGACACGGTGGACACCGATACGCCGGCGATCCGGGCCAGGTCTGTGATACTACGGATTTGTACCGGCTTTATCTCGTCCATCCCGGATTTCTAGGCGATCCGCGCAATAGCGGCAACCGCTTCGCGCATCGCGCCGAAGCCTAGCTGGCGTGGTTGCTGATGACCGCGCTCGACGGCCGTTGGATACGAACGCCCAATGTCGCAATGGCCGCCGCAACCATCAGGAACCCGGCCAAAGCGAGCACGTTTCGCGGGTCGCCCTGAAGCAGCGGCCGGTAAATCAGCGGCATGACCAAGGCTTCGATCAACATCGGGATGACAATGAACATGTTGAATATGCCCATATATATGCCAGTTCTCTGCGGCGGGATGGAGTTCGCCAGCATGACATATGGATTGCCCATCATGCTCGCCCAGCCGATCCCGATGCCAATCATCGCCAGAAACAGGGGAGCCCGCTCGGATATGTGAGGAATGGTAAGCATCGCCGCCCCTGACAACAGCATCGCTGTGGCATGCATATTCTTTGCGCCCAGCCTCCGTCCCAACGGGACCATCGCAAAGGCCGCGGCGCACGCAATAGCGTTGTAAGCCGCGCCGGCTTCGCCGGTCAGCAGCACCGCCTTACGAAATGCGCTGCTCATCGGATCGGCAGTGTCGAAGATGGAGCGAGCGAGAGCGAATGCGATATATTGCCAATATGCGAACATCGCGAACCATTGGAACAGCATCGGAACCGCCAGCTGGCGCATTGCCAGTGGCATCTCCTTCACGGCGGCCGCGAAATCAGCGAATGCCGTCCGAACGGAAAGCCGCTCGGATTTCATTCGCTGCACTTCCGCATCTTGCAACGGCAGCTCCCGTACACGCAGGACCGACCATAATATTGTCGAAATGGAAATCACCGCACCGGCCATGAACGCGATCCGCGTCACATCGGGTATACCGTTGGCATCGACCAGGTCGGGGCTGATCCCCCACCAAACCAGCAACGAAGGCGTCAGATAGGACAATGTCTGCGCCAAGCCAGTAAACGCGCTTTGCGTGAGGAAACCAAAAGACCGCTGGCTTTCATCAAGCCGGTCACTGACATAGGCGCGATATGGCTCCATGGTGATGTTGTTGGCCGCGTCGAGCATCCATAACAGGCTTGCCGCGAACAACAGGCTGGGACTGTAAGGCATCAGCAACAGTCCAAGACTGCAAAATATGGCACCGACCAGAAAATATGGCGTACGCCGCCCAAATCGCGAAACTGTCCGGTCACTCATGGCGCCGATAATCGGTTGGACGATCAGGCCTGTCACAGGGCCGGCCAGCCATAGCAGCGGCATGCTGGCTTCGTCGGCACCCAGGAAACGATAGATCGGCCCCATATTGGCCTGCTGCAGACCGAATGAAAACTGTATGCCCAAAAAGCCCAGATTCATCTCGGCAATGCGCATCAGCGACATATGCGGTTTGCCCGGCGAAACTGCCTCCATGTGCCCTCTACCCTCAATGATTATTGTCGTTACCTTTTTGGGTAATCGCTTTGACATCGACACGCAATCGATTTTTGCAAACGTTTGCAAATGCCCCGCGATCGGGCCACTGGCGGTAATAATTGGGGCCTGCGGCTCGTAATCTCGATGAACACTGTTCCGGCCATCCTGTCCGATGAGAATACTTTCCGGATACGGAACGAGACGATACACTCGACATGATCGCGATCAATGAGCCACTGGAGGAAGGCGACGCCTGCCTGGCGCACCTTGTCCGCCATCGCCAACAGAGCGGGCATTGGAATGTCAAAAGCCAAACCTCGAAACCGGCCGTACGTTCACATCGCGCGGATGACTGGGATAGAACGGACTTGGTCGGCAGCAACGGGCTCTGTTGTCACCCTATCGCACAGCCAGCCATAGCCAAGTGAGTTGCCGTTTTCAGTGAATATCCTGCTGCGTCGGGGTACAACAGCCCTATACCCCCTATGACGGAATATGAGTGACCTGCGGATCAGTCGGAAACTGGTGCGAGCTGTAGGCGAACATGTTAAGATGAAGCGGCATCGTCGCGATTCTGATGAATGGAGTTAAACAATCAGTCACTCTCCTCAAACCAGTGATGGGAATTTGTGAACAGCTTGGATCGGCAAAGCTTGGCAAAGCCGGAGAAAAAGCACTCCGCTTCTTGCTTTGCTGAAGCGCCTCTGAGCAAACATGTTTATCGTGACAATGCGCTCGCTGCGATTGGTGAACTGGGCAGCAATCGGAAGTTCGTCGTCCCCCTTGGGATACTAGGCCCGTTTTCACAATGGCTGGGGTGGCCGGATTGGTTGCGCAAGGGCACTTCGCTGACGGGTTGCGGCATGCTGCCACAGCGAATTTCGATTGCCGATTACATCAAAGTTATCGCCAACGTCCTCGAACGCGGGCACGGGCCGGAACTGATCAAGAAAACTCTGCGGACAAATCGATTTATAGCAGGGCCGGCGTCTTCGGTCATCATCACGAATGCGCCCACCCTTGGACAAGGGCTGATTCATTTGACCTCACTGATCGGCGCGACGAATATGAAGCTTTCGCTCCAATTCGTCTCGTCGGGTCGGTGGACCGAGGTAAATGTCGTCCAGAAATTACCCCTCGGTGCCATATTAGACTTCGTCGCGACCATCAGACTTATCCTCGTGATGCGGTCCATTGAGTGGTTCTTGCTGAATGACCTGCGACCAGCCGTCTTGAACCTTACTCTTCCGCATGACCAGTCGATAGAGCATCTGTTCCGTGAACGAGGTGTGGACGTCGAGATGGGCGCAACCTCCAATCGACTATCCTTTCCATCGGATTGGCTCAAAAGGCCGAACTCGGATTACGATGCATCCTTCTGGCGTTTAGCCCTGCAGCACCTGAGGAAAGCGGAAGAGGATAAGGGGA
>JBFXHW010000024.1:0-16823 GCA_050176605.1 Sphingobium sp.
TGCCTCCTTGGCCTTGCCGTTGGCGAAAGGCCCCAGCGCATCGATGGCGCGTTGCCCATAATGGCGGGCACGCGCCAGCGCATCCGCAATGGCGCCGGTCTTGCGAATGAGTGCGGTCGCATGGGCAAGATCCTCGTCCGAGGTCCGGTGTCCGGCGATCGCTGCCTTCCAGAAGGCGCGATCTTCCTCGCTGCCGCGCGCATAGGCGAGGATGACGGGCAACGTCACCTTGCCATCGCGGAAATCGTCGCCGGTGTCCTTACCCATCGTCGCCCCGTCGGACGCATAGTCGATCGCGTCGTCGACAAGCTGGAACGCGATACCAAGATTACGGCCATAGGTATCGAGCGCCTGCTCCTGCATCTCGTCCCGCTCCGCCACGACCGCCGAAATGCGGCAGGCTGCGGCGAACAGCGCTGCGGTCTTGGCGCCTATGATCTCGAGATAATGCTCCTCGTCGGTGTCGATACGGCGCTGGGCGGAAAGCTGGTTGACCTCTCCCTCGGCGATGACAGCCGATGCATGTGACAGGATCTTCAGCACCTTGAGCGACCCGTCCTCGACCATCAGCTCGAACGACCGGCTGAACAGGAAATCGCCGACCAGGACGCTGGCGCTGTTGCCCCAGATGATGTTTGCAGTCTTGCGACCGCGCCGCATGCCGGAACCGTCGACCACATCGTCATGCAGAAGAGTCGCGGTGTGGATGAACTCTACCGCCGCTGCCAGCTTGTGGTGGCGAACGCCCGGATAGTCGACGAGCCGTGCGGAGGCCAGGGTCAGCATGGGCCGCATGCGCTTTCCACCGCCGGCGATAAGGTGACCTGCGAGTTCCGGGATCAAAGGAATGCGCGACTGCATGCGATCAAGAATGACGGCGTTCACGCTGTTCATCTCGTCGGCGACAAGGGCCATAAGGGGATCGAGCGAAGGCGGGGTTTCTCTGCCGAGACGATGGATCGATGCAGTCATGATCCCGCCGATTTAAGGGTCCGCGCGCCAAAGGCAAGCGTTATGGCTTGCCATGGGACCGGCGACCGGCAAAAAGACCAGCGCACGAAGGGAGGCGCGCCTTGACCGAATCGCTGGAACAATTCCGCCAGAGCATCGACAATATCGACGCCGCCCTGATTCACATGTTGGCCGAACGGTTCAAGGTGACTCAGGCCGTCGGCCGCTACAAGGCGGAGCACGGGCTTCCACCTTCCGACGCTGGCCGGGAGGAGCGGCAGATCGCAAGGTTGCGGCAGCTGGCCTCCGATGCCCAGCTCGATCCGGTCTTCGCGGAAAAATTCCTGCGCTTCATCATCGATGAAGTGATCCGCCATCATGAGCAGATCCGCGAAGCCGAGTGACGGGCACGGCCGGGTTAGGCCGCCGGAAGTTTCAGTCTGACCATCAGCCCGCCAAGATCCTCGCTCTCGGCCAGCGACACCGACCCGCCATAAATCTCGGCCACATCGCGCACGATGGCCAGACCCAGCCCTGTGCCCGGCTTTCCCGTATCCAGTCGCGCACCGCGGTCGAATATGCGCTCGCGGTCGGCAGCTGGAATACCGGATCCGTCGTCCTCTACCTCGATCGTGACGAACCGGTTGAGCGGCGGCGTCACGGTCGCAAAGACGCTGCCGCCGCCATATTTCGCGGCATTCTCGATGAGATTGCCGAGCAGTTCATCCAGATCCTGCCGTTCCACCCGGACGATCGCCTGTTCGTCGCCATCCATGTCGATGCGGACGTCAGGATAGAGCCGTGCCACGGCGCGCTCGACGGCCATAAGGCTGGGCCAGACCTCTGCCCGGCTTTGCGCCGCGCCGCGCCGCCCTACCGCGCGGGCACGGGCCAAATGATGATCGACCTGGCGGCGCATCGTAACCGCCTCTCGCATCACGATTTCATTTAGATCACCGGCCTTCGCGGTGGCCGCGTTCATGATGACGGTAAGTGGTGTCTTCAGCGCATGGGCAAGATTGCCCGCATGCGCGCGCGCTTCCTCCGCCTGCCGCTCATTATGAGCGAGCAGCGCATTCAGTTCCTCGACCATTGGCAGCACCTCGACCGGCATCGGTTCGGTCAGTCGGCTTTTCTCGCCACCACGCATCCGTACGATCTCGCGGCGCACCGCTCGCAACGGACGAAGGCCAAAAAAGGTCTGCAGGCTTGCCAGCACAAAAAGCCCGATGCCCAGGAGAACGAAGCTCCTGACAAGCGTCGTCCTGAGCGTCGAAATCTGGTCGTCTAGCCCGGAGCGCGCCTGAGCGACCGCAAAGGTCCAGCGGTCGGAAGATCCGGGCAGAACCACGCTGCGCGCCATGACACGCAGCTTCTCATCGGGGAACTCGTCGCTGTCATAGACCTTCAGATCGGCGCCGGGCCTGCCGAGGTCCAGCTTCAGCGCCCGATCCCAGAGCGAGCGCGACCGCCAGTCCTCATGCCCCTTCGCGCTGATCTGGTAATAGAGACCGCTGCTCGGTTCCAGAAAGCGCTGGTCGGCCAGCGGACGATTGAAATAGACCTCGCCGTCAGGTCCGATTTCCGACGACGCGATCATCGCCGTCAGCACATAGGCCATGCCATCATCGAAATTGCGGGTGATGGCGGAGGTCAACACCCGATCGAGTGCCGTACCTCCGCCCAGCAGCAACACTGTGATCCACAGCGCCGCAACGCCCATCATGCGGCGGCTTAACGATCCGGTCGCCCGGACCGGCGGTTCGACGATTTCAGCGCTGTCGGTCACAGCGAAGCGTTATGACGCGACCGGCTCTTCCAGGCTATAGCCCAATCCGCGAATTGTGGTGATGACGTCGGCGCCCAGCTTCTTGCGGATGCGCGTAACAAAGACCTCTATCGTGTTGGAATCACGGTCGAAATCCTGATCATAAATATGCTCGATCAGTTCGGTGCGGCTCACGACCTTGCCCTTGTGATGAAGCAGGTAGGAAAGCAGCTTGTACTCCTGAGCGGTGAGTTTCACCGGTTCACCCTTCAACGTCACCTTGCCCGAGCGCGTATCCAGCCGCACGTCGCCGGCCGTCAGTTCGCTGGAAGCGTTGCCGCTTGCCCGCCTGATGAGCGCCCTCAATCGCGCGATCAACTCTTCGGACTGAAACGGCTTGGCGAGGTAATCGTCCGCGCCTGCATCGAGGCCCGCAACCTTGTCTGACCAGCTATCGCGCGCTGTCAGCACCAGCACGGGAAAGGCATGCCCTTCCTTACGCCAGCGATCCAGCACGGTCAGCCCGTCGATTTCGGGAAGACCGAGGTCCAGCACTGCTGCGTCATAGCTTTCGGTGCTACCCAGGAAGTGCCCATCCTCGCCATCCGTCGCCAGATCGACGGCATAGCCCGCCCCTTCCAGCGTCGACTTCAATTGCGTGCCGAGACTGGGTTCATCCTCAACGATCAAAAGCCGCATGTTCTACCTTTCAATTCGCCCAACCCGCCACGTCCCCTGTCCGTCCGTCAACATCCACCCAGACGACCTTGCCGTCTCTAACATATTTCAGGCGATAGCGATTGGAACGCGGATGGAATTCCGACCCCAGATAGGTGGCGTCACCCATCTGGCGCTCCATACGCCGCTTGATCACGGAAAAGGGCATGACTCGCCCTTCGAGCATGGCGCGGCGCGCCGCATCCTGCTCGTCCTTCGGACCACGCGCCTGCGCATCAGTGCCCTGCACCGGCGAAAAAGCAAGCGGAACGGCCGCGAGAAAGGGCAAGGCGAGCTTCCACATCATCATGGTCATGGCATAGTCATACCCTATTGAACAAGCGGTGAATGAGCCCGTCATCTGCCGGAAAGGCTTGCCCGAACGCCTGTTCCCCCTTAGCTGCGCCACATGGCGGCACCGATATTGGCATATGAGAAGCTCGGCCTGATCCAGGGCTCAGGATGGCTGTTCCGGGACCTCGACCTCTTTATCGGGGAACGAGACAGGCTGGCGCTGATCGGACGCAACGGCGCCGGGAAGACGACATTGCTTCGCCTAATCGCCGGACAACTGGAATCGGACAAGGGCCGCCGGTCCATCGTTCCGGGCACAAATGTCGTCATGCTGGAGCAGGATCCTGATGTCAGCGGCTTTGCAACCTTGCGCGATTTTGCTCTGAAAGGTGCCGACGCCCCTCCCGCTCATGAAGTGGAGGCAATCGCCGACCAGATCGGGATCGACCTGTCCCGCGACGCCGTCACATCAAGCGGAGGTGAACGCCGCCGCGCCGCCATCGCCCGCGCCTTGGCCAGTGAGCCGGACCTGCTACTGCTTGACGAACCCACAAACCATCTCGACATCGCGGCAATCGACTGGCTGGAAGGTTGGCTGTCCCGTTACACCGGCGCCTTCATCGTCATCAGCCACGACCGTACCTTCCTGACGCGTCTCACCCGGCAGACATTGTGGCTCGACCGTGGCAGCCTGCGACGCAATGAAGTGGGATTCGGCGGATTCGAAGCGTGGACAGAGAAAGTCTATGCCGAAGAGGCCCGTGCCACTGAAAAACTGGATGCCAAGCTGAAGATCGAGGCGCACTGGCTGGAGCGGGGCGTGACGGCCCGGCGCAAGCGCAATCAGGGCCGGCTGGCCAAGTTGCACGACATGCGAGCGCAACGCGCGGCTATGCTGGGTCCGCAGGGCACGGCGAAGCTTGCAGTGGTGGCGGACGAGGTAAAGACGAAGAGTGTCATCGTCGCGGAAAATGTGACCAAGCGTTTCGGAGACCGAACGATCATCCGCGATTTCACCCTGCGCATTCAGCGTGGCGACCGGATCGGCGTGGTCGGCGGGAACGGCACGGGCAAGACGACGCTGCTGAAGCTGCTGACTGGCGAAATCGTTCCCGACGAGGGTACAGTCACTCGCGCACAGACGCTCGACGGCATCGTCATCGATCAGCAGCGCAAGCTGATGGCTCCCGAAAAGCGCGTACGCGATGTGCTTGCGGAAGGCGGCGACTGGATCGAGGTGCTTGGGGTAAAAAAGCACGTGCAGGGCTATCTGAAGGAGTTTCTGTTCGATCCTTCGCTTGCGGACGCAAAGATCGGTACATTGTCGGGTGGCGAACGGTCGCGCCTTCTGCTGGCGCGGGAATTCGCGCGCGAATCGAACCTGCTGGTACTCGACGAGCCAACCAACGACCTCGACCTCGAAACGCTCGACCTGCTGCAGGAGGTGATTGCCGATTATCAAGGCACAGTCCTGATCGTCAGCCACGACCGCGATTTCCTCGACCGGACCGTCACCATTACGCTGGGGCTCGACGGATCCGGCACGATCGACATCATCGCCGGTGGATATGAGGACTGGGAGGCAAAGAGGACGCAGCGCGCGGCGCCAAAACAGTCGGCCACGTCAAAAGCGGCGACGGCATCGCCCGGCAATCCGCCGCCGCCCAAGTCCGCAAAGCTGAGTTACAAGGATCAACGGGACTATGAGCTACTGCCCGACCGGATAGCCCAGATGGAGGCAGCCATCGCGCGCGACGAGCATGCGCTTGCCGACCCCGATCTCTATCTCGCCGATCCGGGGCGGTTCGCCTCGCTGACCGAGGCTATCAAGAAGGCCCGCGTGGAAAAGGAAGCGGCTGAAGAACGCTGGCTGGAACTTGCCGAAATGGCGGAATCGCTCAAGGGCTGAAGCTCAGGCGATACGATAATAGTCCGCCACTCGTTCCAGCGCGAAGCCGAGCACCAGCTTTGCCGCGCGGGCGGGCCAGCCAAGCGCCTGTTCCGCGGCCGACAGCCCTTCTCCCGCACAGGCCACGCGCCAGAGAATGTCCGCCAAGCCAGGACCAGCGGCAGCGAGTGCTTCGTCAAACCGCCTTTTCGCGGAGAGTCCCGCCTGATGCGGGTCCGGATCTCGTGGCGGTGCGCGCCGGCCACGGCTCGGCGGCGCCGCGTCCCACGCCATGGTAACGCGCGGACCAAGGCCGGCACGCTCCCAATCCTGTCTCAATTGATCACCCGCACGGTACAGCCTTTCCCCGATCATGCCGCGCGCACGGAGCCAGAGCAGCGGCGATTCACCAAGATTGACCATCACCCTCTGTACCTCGCCATGAGGATCAATAATCGCCCGTTCGATCATGCGCGACCCTGGCGTCACGGGCTGTTGCCGGTCGTTCTTGAGGCGGGATGATGGCATGCGCTTCTCCTTCTTCGGCGTGCCCCTTGCCATTCGCCGGATAATGTAGGAAAGGAAAAACCATATAGGTTAAATTTGAGGTCCTATGATCACTCGCATAAGAGAAGTGCGCCGCGCGAAGGGCCTGACACTGGACGATGTCGCCAAACGCTGCGTCCCTCCAACAACCGCGCAGACAATCGGAAGGCTGGAAACGGGCACGCGTACCGTGTCGATAAGCTGGCTCAACCGTATCGCCGGCGCTTTGGGCGTGACTGCGGCGGAACTGGTCGACATGCCCGGACGCGAACATATGCCGGTCGCCGCCTATCTGGGCGCAGAGGGCGCATATGCCCCGGCGCGGCCGGCGCATTTCGCGGCACCGCTTATCACCGGCGGCATGGTAGGACTGCGGATAATGTCCAGCATTGGCGACTACCGGACCGGTGATGAAATCTGGTGCGCGCGGATTCCGCCGGAGAAATTCGCCGGTGCGCTCAATCGCGACGTCCTGTTCCCACGGCCCGGGGGTCGCTTCCTGTTCGGACGACTGATCGGCCGCGAGGGCGACCGCGTACAGATTTTGCAGTTCAGTCCGGGCGCACGGCAACAGATACTTTCCGATCCGCCCTGGGCAGCCGTGGCGACGCGCCTCATTCGTGCGCTATAACGAGGCTGCAGCCACGCGCCTCTGTTAACGCTTTCATGCTAAGGCCAAGCGCCATGAATTTGCGCGTGCTTACCCTGTCGACGCTTTTCCCCGACATGACGCGGCCCAATTTCGGCGTGTTCGTGGAGCGGCAGTGCCGTGAACTGGCGAGCCGCGATGGCGTGGACATGGTGGTCGTCGCGCCGGTCGGTGTCGCGCCATGGCCGCTCTCGCGCCTTTCTCACCATGGTCCGCTGCTGAATCTGCCGGTCAGCGAACGCTGGCGCGACCTCACCGTCTACCGGCCGCGCTTTACCGCTCTGCCAAAAATCGGAAGCCATTTCCATGTTACGGCAATGACGCGGGCGATCTGGCCGCTGGTGCGATCACTTAATGCCGAGAAGCCGTTCGATATCATCGACGCCAGTTTCTTCTGGCCCGATGGCCCGGTCGCGCAACGCCTGTCAAAGCGTCTCGGTATTCCCTATTCAGTAAAGGCGCGCGGCGCTGATATTCATTACTGGGGCCGTTTACCCGCAACCCGGGAGGCCGTTCTGACCGCCGGACGACAGGCGGGCGGCCTGCTTGCCGTATCAGAGGCCATGAAGCGGTCAATGATCGCGCTCGGCATGGATGGCGACAGGATTCGCGTTCATTATACCGGTGTAGATCTCGAGAGCTTCGCGCCGCAGGATCGGCGGGAAGCAAAGGCCTTTTTCGGGCTGTCGGGACCTGTCGTGGCGTGCGTTGGCGCGCTGATACCGCGAAAAGGGCAGGACCTGCTTATCCGCGCGCTGACGCAACTGCCCGATGTAACGCTGATCCTCGCCGGCCAGGGAACCGAGCGCAGCGCCTATGAGCAACTGGCAGTGGAGCTGGGCGTCGAATCGCGCGTCGGTTTCCTTGGCGCAATACCCCATGCGCAACTGCCGGTGCTCTACAACGCGGCCGATATCATGGCGCTACCTTCCGAATCGGAAGGACTTGCGAATGCCTGGGTGGAGGCACTCGCCTGCGGTACCCCGATCGCGATCAGCGATGTCGGCGGGGCGCGAGAGCTGTTGACGTCACCGGCGGCCGGGCGGATCATGGAGCGGACACCCGACGCCATTGCGCAAACACTGCGAGAGATGCTGGAGACCGAGCCGAACCGTATCGCAGTCCGCAAGGCGGCGATGCGCTTCAGTTGGCGCGCCAACGGCGACGCGCTACTCGCGCACCTGAAAGAAATCGCCGGAGAAAGCGCTCAGGGCTGAGCGCTGTCCGCCGGCCCCATCCGCTCTGCACCTTTCGCTGCAGCCGATTCCTTCGGCAGAAAGCTGTGCGGCCCGACCTTCAGCCAGACCAGGATAGGCGCCGCCATGTAGATGGAGCTGTAGGTGCCGATGAAAATGCCGAGCAGCATCGCGGCAGTGAACCCGAAGATCACTTCCGGCCCCCAGATAAGCAGGCAGGTCAGCGCGATTATCATCGTCAGCGATGTCATGATGGTGCGCGCCAGCGTCTCATTCACCGAGAGATCGAGCAGCGGTACGATTTCCATCTTGCGGTATTTGCGCAGGTTCTCACGGATTCGGTCATAGACGACAATCGTGTCGTTGAGCGAATAGCCGATGATCGTCAGCACGGCGGCCACGCTGTTCAGATCGAATTCGAGCCGGGTGAGCGCAAAGAAGCCGAAGGTCAGCGATACGTCGTGCACCAGCGCGAACAGCGCACCGATACCAAACTGCCATTCGAACCGGAACCAGATGTAGATCGAGATGGCGACCATCGCGAGGGCCATGGAAATCGCGCCGGTTCGGAACAATTCGCCCGAAACCTTGCCAGACACGGTATCCACGCTGCCGAACTTGGCATCCGGATGTTTCGCAACGATGGCGGCCTTCAGCCGATTCGCCGCATCGTTGGCCGCGCCCTCGCCGCCCTTTGGCAACGGCATGCGGATCGAAACATCGTTTGGCGATCCGAATTGCTGGATCGTGGGTTCACCCTGTCTGAGTGCAGTGACGGTCGTCCGCAATTCGTCGAGCTCGATCGGCTGGGCAAAGGTCACACGCACCATCTGGCCACCGACGAAATCAACACCGAGATTGAGTCCGCGCACCGCGACCAGCGCGATGGATGCGAGAATGAGTATGATCGAAATCACCATGGCGGGGTTGCGCCATTTGAGGAAGGCGATGTTTGTCGCGTCCGGAACGAGTTTCAGAAGTCTCATTGTCCGTCTCCGCTCATATCACCAGCTCGGTCGGGCGCTTGCGCAGCCAGAAGGACACCAGCATCCGGCTGACCGTCACGGCGGTAAAGACGCTGGTGACAATGCCGATGGTCAGCACGACGGCAAAGCCCTTGATCGGCCCCGAACCGAAATAGAACATCAGCGCCGCGGCGATGACATTGGTTATGTTGGCATCGAAGATCGCGCGACTCGCTTCGCGATAACCGGTCTCGATCGTCTGGATGATCGGCCGACCTCGTCGCTGCTCCTCGCGGATGCGCTCGTTGATGAGGACGTTGGCGTCCACCGCCGCGCCGATGGTGAGGACGAAACCCGCGATGCCCGGCAGGGTCAGCGTAGCATTGAGGATCGCCATGATCGCAAGGATCAGCACGATGTTCGCGACCAGCGCAATATTCGCGTAAATGCCAAAGCGCCCATAGGTGATGACCATGAAGGCGAGCACTGCCGCCGTGCCTATGAGGCAGGCAAGCACGCCCTTGCGGATCGAATCGGCCCCGAGATCAGGCCCGACCGTGCGTTCCTCAACCACGGTCAAAGCGACCGGCAGCTTGCCGGACCGCAACGCGATCGCGAGCTGATTGGCGCTTTCGACGGTGAAGCTGCCGGAAATCTGTGCGGAGCCGCCGAGAATCGGCTCGTTGATGTTCGGCGCCGACAGGACCTTGCCATCGAGGATGATTGCGAAGGGCCGATTGACATTCTCACTCGTCACCCGGCCGAACTTTCTGCCGCCCGCGCCATTGAAACGGATGTTGACGACTGGCTGGTTGTTCTGCTGGTCGAAGCCCTGCTGCGCATCGGTCAGCTCCTCGCCGGAGACCATGACCTGCCGCTTGACGGCGATGACCGGCGACCCGCTCGGGTTGGTGGGGTATGGCAGGACCTCACTCCCGACGGGCGCGCGCCCCTGCGCCACTTCGGCCGGATCGGCGGTATAATCGACGAGCTTGAATTCGAGCTTCGCGGTCTGGCCAAGCAGGTCCTTGAGTTCGGTCGGATCCTGCAGACCCGGCACCTGAACGACGATGCGGTTCGTACCCTGACGGATGATCGTCGGCTCTCGCGTACCAAGTTCGTTGATGCGCCGGTCGATCACTTCCTTGGCGACGTCCATCGCCTGGTCGAGCGCATTGTCGATACCGGCCTGCGTCGGTGTCATGACGATCGTGTTGCTGTCGACAACCTCAACGTTGAAATCGCGCTGTCCGGTGAGCCCCGCGCCCTGTGTCAGCGGACGGATACGCTCGACCGCCGCATCGATCTGGCTCTGGTCCCGGACCATGAAGCTGAGCTTTCCACCACTGCGCGAGATATCGCCGATCGCGATTCGCGGATTGCCGCGCCGCAGCTCCGTGCGGACCTGCTCCTCCATATTCTGGAGGCGTTGCTTCGCGACTTCGGCCGGATCGGCCTCCAGCAGGATGTGGCTGCCGCCCGAAAGGTCGAGACCGAGATTCACCTTCGCCTGAAGGACGGAGGGAAGCCGGTTGAAGGTTTGCGAGGGCAGGAAGGTCGGAACGGCGAACACTGCGCCGACAAGCAGGGCGAGGCCTACCAGCCAGATCTTCCAGCGCGGGAAATTGAGCATCGCGGAATCAGTCGTTCGCGGCGGTGCCGGTCGCGGGATCGATCACGTCGGTCAGTGTCGACTTGACGGCCTTCACCTTGACGTTCGGACCGAGCTCGATGTCGACAAAACCCTCCTCCACCTTCGTCACCTTGCCGACGAGGCCACCCCCGGTCACGACCTGATCGCCGCGCTTCACCGCGTCGATCTTGCTGCGGTGTTCCTTCATCCGCTTGCTCTGGGGACGGATGATCAGAAACCAGAAGACCGCGAAGATGAGAACGAGCGGCAACACCTGCAGCAGAAAACCGGCTCCGCCGGCGCCGCCGCCAGCGGCCTGTGCATAGGCGGGAGTGATAAGCATGATCGGGCCTTTCGGCAAAGAATGTCAGAACCAGGCGGCGTCGGCCGACACAGCCTGCTCCGCGGAATGGGCGCGGCTACCACAGATAGGATCGAAGACGCAACGGGCAAGAGCGCATCGCGCGAGGCTGGTGCGGACCGCAGGCGGCAAACCGCCGCGCAACACGGGGGTTGCAACACCCGCCCATTCGCCGTAAATGCCGCCGCCTCGGTCGGGACGTAGCGCAGCCTGGTAGCGCATCACACTGGGGGTGTGGGGGTCGGAGGTTCGAATCCTCTCGTCCCGACCAGAGATTTACCCCATTATTTCAGTGATATCGATAGACCTGCGCGCAGCCTTTCGCGCCGTCATCGAATATTCCTGTCCTACAATGTACCATATAGGTTAATTCGAATTCCTTGCGGGGAGGCCGAACCATGACCGATATCGAAAAGCTGATTGACGATCTGATTGAGCGCGAGGGCGGTTATGTCGATCATCCTGCCGATCGCGGCGGCCCGACCAACTGGGGCATCACGCAAAGTGTGGCGCGCGCGCAGGGTTATGCCGGAACGATGCGTGACATGCCCCGCCATATCGCCGTGGCCATCTACCGCAGGCTATACTGGGATCTGCCAGGGTTTGACATGATTGCGCCCATAGCGCCCGCAATAGCGGCGGAGCTGTTCGACACCGGCGTCAACATGGGACCGCCAGTGGCAACCGGATTTCTCCAGCGCGCGCTCAATGCGCTCAATCGCGAGCAGCGCGATTATGGCGATATGATCGTCGACCGAAAGTTGGGACCGGTGACACTCGCGGCATTGAAGGCCTATCTCGCGCGGCGCGGCGGATCGGGCGAGGCCGTGTTGCTCAAGGCGATCGAGGCGCTGCAGGGTGAGCATTACATCGCTCTGGCCGAAGGCCGCCCGGCAAATGAGACCTTTCTTTACGGCTGGATCGCCAATCGCGTCGGCCAGTCGCTGTAATCCGATTCCAAAAAGGAATTCCATCATGGCCCTGATCGAAGGCATCGTCGGCCCCATTGCCCGTCTGATCGACAAGATCATTCCCGATCCGCAGGCGCGCAATGCCGCCAAACTCGAATTACTGAAACTGGAAGGCACTCAGGAGCTGGAGGCGGTCCGCACCCAGCTTTCAGCGATCCTGGCGGAGGCGCAATCGCCCGACCCGTGGACCAGCCGCGCCCGGCCTTCCTTCCTCTATGTGATGTATGCGCTGCTGCTCTGGTCCATTCCGATGGGCCTGATTGCGGCGGCCCGGCCGGAAATGGCCGACGACATCGCCAGAGGAATGAACGCCTATCTTGCGGGCATTCCCGAACCGCTCTACGCGCTGTTCGGCACCGGTTATTTGGGGTACACCGCCGCGCGCACCTGGGGAAAGGTGAAGGGCGCCGAAAAATAGGACACAGAGCGGCGTCCCGCATCAGGCCGCCTGCAAAATCCCCTCATAAGCCGGTTCCTCCAGCGTGGAACCAGCGCCCTTCGCCACGCACATCAGCGGATCATGCGCGATCTTCACGGGCAGGCCGGTCACCTCCGCCAGCGCCTGGTCGATCCGCGCCAGCAGGGCACCCCCTCCGGTCACGGTAATGCCGTCATCGACGATATCGGCGGCGAGTTCGGGCGCCGTTTGTTCGAGCGCGGTGCGGACAGCAGAGAGAATCTGGCTGACCGGCTCGGCCAGCGCCTGTGCGATCTCGGCCTCGGTGATCGTGATCTCGCTGGGCCGCCCGCCTATAAGATCGCGTCCCTTCACCTTTATCTCGCGCCCGGCCTTTTCGGGCATGGTCGCCGCGCCGATTTCACATTTCACGCGCTCGGCCGTCATTTCCCCGATCAGGAGATTGTGCTTGCGGCGAATGGAGGAGGAAATCGCCTCGTCGAGCTGGTCGCCGCCGACGCGGACGGACCCGCTATAAGCGATGCCGTTGAGCGAGAGGACCGCAACCTCCGTGGTACCCCCGCCAATGTCGACGACCATCGCGCCGCGCGGCTCCGTGACCGGCAGGCCCGCGCCGATCGCGGCCGCCATCGGTTCGTCGATCAGGTAGACATGCGATGCCCCGGCATTGATCGCGGCATCGCGGATGGCCCGCCGTTCGACCATGGTGGAGGCCGAAGGTACGCAGATCGCCATTTCATGGCGACGCAGGCGGCTCCTGCTGCCCAGCGACTTTTCGATGAAATGCTTGATCATCTGCTCGGCAATTTCGATGTCGGCAATCACGCCGTCGCGCAGTGGCCGCAACGCCTCGACATTGGCAGGCGTCTTGCCCATCATCAGCTTCGCCTCGTTGCCAACGACCTTGACGCGACGAACGCCCGCGATCGTTTCCAGTGCGATTACCGACGGCTCGTTAAGGACAATACCCTGACCGCGTGCATAGATCACCGTATTCACGGTACCAAGATCGATGGCAAGCTGGTTGCCGGGAGAGAGAAATCTGGGAAGGCGCATGGAGGGTCCACACAATTGGTAAACGAGGATGACACCGACAGACCTGCGGAGATTGTCCCGTTTCCAGAAGTGTTCTGCGGCTAAGCGTCAGATTCTCAGGGTCAGCGGTTTTCGCGGAGCCTCATTCGGCGGCTTCGCGGTCAGGCGAAGGCAAGCTACGAACGGCTTCTTCCGCCTGTGGCTCTCGAACCAACACATCTAAGGGCTCCACGGTTTCGATTTCTTTGCCGCCAGTTTCGACATCCAGTTCACGAAATTTGCGTCCGCTGGATAGAACATTCCTATCAAAGCTGCCGACAAATTTGTTGTAGTTTTCGACCGCGCTGTTGAGACCTGACCCGACGCGCTTCAAATGGGACGCGGCTACAGAAAGTCGGTCATAAAGTTCTTTACCCAATTGACCGACTTTTTTTGCTTGGTCCTGCATTCTGGCCTGGCGCCAATGGCTCGCCAATGTTCGCGCGAGAGGCAGGAAGGTAGCTGGGCCGCAGATGATAACTCTGTTTTTCGCTGCCCGTTCCCACAATTCCATGTCGGATTCCAACGCAGCAGTAACAAAATTATCTCCGGGGATGTACATTATCACGAAATCGGGTGCTTTTTCGAACTGTTCCCAATAAGCTTTGCGACCAAGTACATCCGCGTGAGTTCGGACGGCCCGTGCGTGATCACTCATAAAGCGATCACGCTCTATCGGATCGGATTGTTCGACGGCTTCTAGATAGGCTGTCAACGAGCACTTGACGTCGACAACCAACTGCTGATCCCCAGGCAAGCGAATGACAAAATCAGGCCGCAAGCGACCCTCTTCCGATGCGACCGAAACCTCCTCGTGAAAATCTACAAAAGCCGACAAACCGGCGGTCTCGATAAGATTCTTGAACTGCTGCTCCCCCCAGCGACCGCGTGTTTTCGGCGCTGCGCGAAGAGCATTAACGAGCTTGGCCGTTTCTTCCCTCACTTGTCCCTGCCCAGTTCGCACTTGTTCGACCGCTTCTCGCAGCGCCGCGTAGCTGTCAACGCGATCCTTTTCTACGCGATCAAGCCCGTCCTCATACCGCTTCAGCGTTGTCTCAACCGGTTGGAGAAGCTGGCGCAACTGCGCTTCGCTCTTCTCGTTCGCCTGGCTGAACCGCTGATCGGCACGTTCGAGAAAGGCGCGCTGCGCGTCGCCAAGCAGCCGATTGCCTATCTCGCTGAATTGTGCCGAGAGCTGTTCCTTGGCCTCGATCAGGGACTTGAGCTGTGCGTCATGCGCTTCAGCACGCGCCTGTGATTCTGCTCTGAATGCGGCCAATGCATTTCTGGTCTCGTCCCGCTCCGAGCGGACCACCTCCAGCTCACTGCGCAGGGTCTCGCCCCGCTTCTGCTCCTCATCAATGTCGCGCAGGGCGGCGTTGCGCTGCTCCTCGGCGCGAAGCAGTCCATCGGCCGCCGCACGCTCTCGCCGCCTCAGATCGGCAACGGGGCGCGCACCAACGAACCAGCCGGCGCCGATTCCAGCCAGAAGGGCAACACAGATCAGGCCTAATGCAGTGGGATCCAACGAGACAAGTCCTGCTTTATGAGAACGAAACAGGAACTTATCGCCAATCGTTCAGTCTGGCAAGGGCCAGAATCCGTCAGGCCGCGCGACGCGCCTTTTGCAGCTTCCTGAGCAGCATGTCCCGCTTCAGCTTCGACAGATGATCGATGAACAGCACGCCATTCAGATGGTCCATCTCATGCTGGAGGCAGGTGGCGAGCAGGCCATCGATGGTCTGTTCGTGGATGCGCCCTTCCCTGTCCATCCAGCTTGCGCGAACCGTCGCCGGACGCTCAACCTCGGCAAACTGTTCGGGTACGGAAAGGCACCCTTCATTATATATGGCTACCTGCTCCGACCCTTCGAGAATCTGGGGATTGATAAACACCCGCGGCGAACGAACGGCGGGTGCTCCCTCCTCTTCCGACTCCGGTTCCTGCAGGTCTATCACCAGCACGCGCTTGGGCACGCCAACCTGGATGGCCGCAAGCCCGATGCCGGGCGCCTCGTACATCGTCTCGAACATGTCGTCGATCAACGTCCGCAATGCGTCGTCGATAGCCTCGACATCCGTCGAAATCGTGCGAAGGCGCGGATCGGGCGCTTCTATGATCGGAAGAATTGCCATGAAGCCGAAATATGAGAACAGAAGGGGATTATCAAGGGGTCACGCAACCGGTCTGCGTGCACGCAGCGCCTGCGCCAGCGTACCCTCGTCGAGATAGTCGAGCTCGCCCCCTACCGGAAGGCCGTGAGCGAGCTGCGTCAGGCGGACCGGAAAGCCCTCCAGCCTCTCCGCGATATAATGCGCCGTCGTCTGCCCTTCGAGCGTCGCGTTCATCGCCAGCACGACCTCATCGATGCCGCCGGCCGCCACCCGCCCGATCAGGCTGTCTATGCCAAGATCCTCCGGCCGGACACCATCCAGCGCCGAAAGCCGCCCGCCCAGCACATGAAAGCGGCCGGGAAAAAGGCGGGATTTGTCGAGTGCCCAAAGATCCGGCACATCCTCCACCACACAGAGAGCGCGCCCATCCCTGCGCGGATCGGCGCAGATGCCGCACGGATCGGTAGTATCGACATTGCCGCAGACAGAGCAGGTGGCGAGCCGCTCGTTCACCCGCTCCAAAGCCTGCAGCAGCGGCCCGAGCGCCGCCTCCCGCCGCTTGAGCAGATAAAGCACCGCGCGCCGGGCGGAACGCGGGCCCAGCCCGGGCAGGCGGGAAAGCGCCTGTGTCAATGCTTCGATCTCGGGCGATGCCATGATTTGTGCACATAAGGGCTTGCACTCGGGCGGCACAAGGGGTTGAGAGAAACCCCATGAAAATCGTCTATATGGGAACACCCGATTTCGCCGTGCCCGCGCTCGATGCGCTGGCGCAGGCGGGGCATGAAATCCTGGCCGTCTACAGCCAGCCGCCACGCCCCGCCGGGCGCGGCAAGGGCCTGCGCCCCTCCCCCGTCCATCTGCGGGCCGAAGAGATGGGACTGGAAGTCAGGACTCCGACCTCGCTCAAGGGACCGCAGGAACAGGCCGGGTTCGCAACGCTGGATGCCGACATCGCGGTCGTCGCGGCCTATGGCCTCATCCTGCCGCGCCTCATCCTCGAATCGCCAGCCCATGGCTGTCTCAACATACACGCCTCGTTGCTGCCGCGCTGGCGCGGCGCAGCCCCGATCCAGCGCGCGATAATGACGGGCGACGCGGAAACCGGCATCACCATCATGCAGATGGAAGAAGGGCTCGATACCGGACCGATGCTGGCCAAGTCGCGAACGCCCATCGACGGCAAGACAGCAGGAGAGCTGACCAGCGAACTGGCCCAAACCGGCGCCCGCCTGATCGTCGAGGTGTTGGGCAAGTTCGACGCATTCGCCCGCGCTC
>JBFXHW010000025.1:0-16706 GCA_050176605.1 Sphingobium sp.
CTTCCGATCTCTACCGCTCAGGCCCCGACACGCCCCACCCCGAAACTCGATGCAAGCTGGTCGCAGCCGCTTTCCGATATGTTCGCGGGCCCGGTCATGGGAAACCTGCGGGAATTCCTGCTTGCGGAGAAGGCGGCGGGAAAGCGCATCTTCCCCAAGGGCAGCGAATATTTCCGCGCGCTCGATCTGACCCCGCTCGACAAGGTACGGGTCGTCATATTGGGGCAGGACCCCTATCATGGCGAGGGGCAGGCGCATGGCCTTTGCTTTTCGGTCCAGCGTGGCGTGCGGCCGCCACCCAGCCTCATGAACATCTACAAGGAGCTGAAGGCCGATTGCGGTATCGACCCGCCGCGCCACGGCAACCTGACGCACTGGGCGGAACAGGGTGTGCTGCTGCTGAACAGCGTGCTGACGGTGGAGATGAGCAAGGCCGCGTCGCATCAGGGGCGCGGGTGGGAAAAGTTCACTGACGAGGTGATCGCGCTGGTGGCGAGGCAGCCCCGACCGATCGTCTTCATCCTGTGGGGCGCCTATGCGCAGAAAAAGGCCGCCTTCGTGCAGGATGTCAGCCAGGGCGGGCGGCATCTGGTGATAAAATCCGCGCATCCCTCACCGTTATCGGCGCATAACGGCTTTTTGGGCAGCCGCCCGTTCAGCCGCGCCAATACTTTCCTGACAGAACATGGCGAAGCGCCGATCGACTGGCGCCTTCCGGATTAGGGCTGGTGCGGAAGCGGGCGGTCTGGACGGGACGTTGCGGACGTCGCGCTAGCCACCGCTCGCCGGGATATCGCTGTTGAAAATGTCCGCGGCGGCTTTCCAGTCGCCGCCGACCTTCCGCCAGACGACCACATATTTGCCGGTGTCGGTTTGCGTCGTGCCGTCTGGCGTGACCGTCAGACGATACGTCCCGCGATCGAGCGCCATGTCTCCCGAAGAAGACACGACGATCTGCTCCGGAATGATTGTCAGATCGAAGCCAGGGATCTTCAACATGGATGCCCAGGTCTGCTGGATGGCGCTGTGTCCTTTACCGATCGGCGAATTCGGCGGCATCACCGCGCCGTCCTCGGTGTAGAGGCCCGCAATACCCGCGGCGTCCTTGGCCTTTATAAGCTTGTGCCACTGATCGACCTGGCCGCGGATTGCCCGCTCATCCGCGCCAGCGTCGACGGCGGCGCCAGTATTCGCTGTGGCGGCATCGTTTGCAGGCTTTTCGCCCGCCTGGCACGCGGTCAGCAGCACGGGGACAGAAAGCAGAAATATGGATTTCTTCATAGGTCACCTCCTTGCATCCTTCCTCATAGCACCGACAATGTATAGTCTACCAGCGCGGCAGTGTCCGCTCACTACAACATTGCAGACGTCAATCTGTCATCGGGCTGCACAATCCTGACTACGGGTCAAAGGCGCGAGAACAATGCCGCCGTTATCTGCGCACTCCTTGGCGCTTATGAATTTCCAGATCGTCCCGCCAATTAACAGCACTAAGAAAGCGGCAATCAGAAGCAATGGATAGAAGCGTCGCATAGAAATATCGTCGCCGATTGGCCTAACCGCGTCAACGTCCGCTTCCCACGGAAAAGCCGCCGCCGCCTCAGCCGATCTCCATCGCCATTCCCGGCTCCAGCATCGGCAGGATGCGGTCCATGTCTTCCCGCGATATCGCTACGCAGCCTTCGGTTGGCTTGGGTGCGCCATCTTCGCCCGGCACCCAGATATGCCAGAAAATCGCGCTGCCCATGCCCGGCACCGGTGGCGCGTCGTTATGGCCGAGCACGATGACAATGTCATAGGCAGCGTCGTCGCGTTGCAGCCGTTCGTGCGAGAAGGCGCGGGGTAGCAGCACCGGGCGGTTATACTGCGGGTCGTCCGCACCGTCCGACCAGCCGTCATTCTCCCGCGTCCAGCGCCATGACAGCTTCGGCATATCTGACAGCTTCACCCTGCCGGGCCGCAGCAGCGCGCCCCTGATCGGCCAGATGCCCAGCGGTGTGCAGCCGTCGCCCTCGCGCTTGGCCTCAGCCGGGCAGGCGCCGCCCTTGCCGATGACGCAGGGGATCGTCACGCCACCGAGGGTCAAGGTTCGCGCCGTCACATCGACGCGGATTGGCCAACTCATGTTTTTGTGGTCGCATCGCTTGTTGCGAAAAACCCGTGCCCACTTTTTCGCGCGATGCTCATAACTGATGCCCGGTGCGGTCGCGCTTGGTCGCGAGATAGCGTTCATTGTGCGGATTGGCTTCGATGGCGAGCGCCACCCGTTCCACGACCTCAACGCCCTCATCCTCCAGCCCCTCGACCTTGGCCGGGTTGTTGGTGAGCAGGCGGATGCGCGGGATGCTGAGCAGCTTCAGCATCTGCGCCGCAACGGAGAAATCGCGCGCGTCGATCGCAAAGCCCAGCCGCACATTGGCGTCCACCGTGTCGAACCCCTGATCCTGCAGGGCATAGGCGCGCAGCTTGTTGATGAGGCCGATGCCGCGCCCTTCCTGCCGCAGATAGAGCAGTACGCCCCAGTTTGCGCCAGCGATCTCGTGCATCGCCGCATGGAGCTGAGGCCCGCAATCGCATTTGAGGCTGCCCAGCACATCGCCGGTCAGGCATTCGCTGTGCAGCCGCACGACTGGCACGCTGCCGTCGCGCTTGCCGATGACAAGCGCGACATGCTCGCGCGCGTCGCCCGCTGTGCGGAAAGCGACGATCTCGCTGTCTTCGGCGGCCTCGACCGGCAGGCGCGCCCGCGCCGCGACGAAAAGCTGCGCGCCCGTGCCGAAATCCCCAATCGCGTCTGCGTCGACGCTGGCCTCGACCGTCACAGGTTCAGCCGCCACGAAGAAGGCAGGCAATATGCCCGCGAGTCGCGCCAGCCTGAGCGCCGCCGCTGCGGCGTCCGGCGCCGAAAGCGGCAGGGCGCGATAGGGGCCCTTGAACGGTGTCGCCAGATCGCCGACCGGGTCGGCGAGCGCCATTGCCCCCGCGACATCGATCCAGCTTTCGCGGCGCACCAGAACCGGCGCTTCCGGGTTGGCGGCTTCGCGCTGGTTGGCGAGGTGCAGCGTCTGCGCCCGCGCGGCGGAGATCAGGATGTCGGCGGTTCCGGCGGGATCGAAGACAGGGAGGCTCGCCTCGTCGGCCCCCTCCACCGCCAGCAGGTGCAGCGTCTGGCCCCCGACCGCCGTCACCTCGACCGGCCAGCCGCGCCGCAGCGCGTCGATGGCGCGGGCGACGTCCCGGCCCATCGGGCGAGGCGCCGCTGCCTCGTCCATCAGAAGGCGAACTCTGTTATCAGCGGCGCGTGGTCGGACGGTTTCATCCAGCCGCGGCAGGGTTCGGCGACGCGGTGGGAAACGGCCTTGTCTGCCAGTTCAGGACTGACCCACATATGGTCGAGCCGGCGTCCCCGGTCGGACGCCTGCCAATCGCGCGCGCGATAGCTCCACCAGGTGTAGAGCCGTTCCGGCGCGGGATAGAATTGGCGACCAAGGTCGACCCAGTCATGCGCCTGCTGCAACCGGCCGAGCAGTTCGCATTCCACCGGCGTGTGGCTGACCACGTCGATCAGCTGCTTGTGGCTCCACACATCGCATTCGAGCGGGGCGATGTTGAAATCGCCGGTCAGGATGGTCGGCACGTCCAGCGTCTCCGCCCATGTGATCATGCGTTCGACGAAGTCGAGCTTCTGCCCGAATTTCGGGTTGGCTTCGCGGTCGGGAATATCGCCGCCGGCCGGCACATAGACATTTTCCACGCGGATGCCGTTATCGAGCCGCACGCCGACATGGCGCGCCTCGCCATTGGCCTGCCAGTCCAGCCGGTCATCCTCGCGCATCGGCAAACGGCTCAGGATCGCGACGCCATGATGCATCGGCTGGCCGTTCAGTATCTGGTGGTTGTAACCCATCTGGCGGAACACGCCGCCGGGGAAGATGTCGTCGGTTACCTTGGTTTCCTGCAGGCAGAGGATGTCGGGTTCTTCCTCGGCGAGGAAGCGGGTGACGATGTCGATACGGGCGCGGACACTGTTGATGTTCCAGGAAGCGATCTTGAGATTTTGAGGCATGGGTTCCCACTAGAGCATTTTCCGAATGACCGTAAAGCGGTCATTCGGGTTCGAAAATGCTCTCACGAATGAATCTGACCATTTTCTGAATCGGTGAGCGGCACGCTCATCCTGACATTGGTCTACGGGGCACGAGCCGGTGACGCAAGCGCGGCGGGAAAGCGAGACCGGAAAAGTGAGCCCCCGCTCCGGGGGCGTTGGAGCGGGGGACTCGGGTTGCGCTTGTTTGCGCTGACAAGAGAGAGGACCAGGTAACAGGGGGGAAGCCCGGAACCGCTCTCTTTGTTGAACCGCTTTTACCCGAGTCTGTCTGTCGCCACGATGAACGAAGCTGAACGCTGATCGATTCGTCGCTTGCACGACACGCTCAGCCGCCGCTGCGTCTGCCCTTCGGTCGGGGGTCGCGCCAGCGGAAGGCATTGTCCGCAATCGGTACGTTATATCGGTTGCCGGTCAGGCGCACGGCCGTCCGGTTTCCCTGGGCGTCGCGGGCGACCCATCCATAAAGGTCAAGCCCGGCGGGCGCGCTCGCCTTGCGCTTGAAGACGAGCGTGATGGTTCCGAACTCCGGCCGTTTGGGGTCATGCGCCTCGACAGAGAGGATGGAAGGATCGCCGGTCTGAATCACCTTCGCGAACTTGGTGAAGTCGCGCGACGGGTCGATCAGCGCCCCGAGCGGCGAGCTGCCGATCGGCCAGCGCTGCACCTGCTGCACGTCATAGTCGATCAGGGTAAGCGCATGTCCGTCGCCGACGATCAAAAGACCCACCCCCTGCTGATACTGGAAGCGTATCTTGCCCGGCTGCTTCAGCGTCAGATCGCCGGTCAGCGTCTGGCAGTTGCGGTCGGTCTGGGAAAATTTTGCGGTGAGGCTCTTTACCGCGCTGATATAGCTCGCGACCCGCGCAAGATCGGCCCTGTCGGGCGTCTGGCTCGTTGCGTCCTGCGCCATTATCGGGGCTGATGCGACGGGTGCGAGCGCGGTCAGGCAGGCAAGCAGTGGCGCGATGCGGGCGGGCTTCATCCATGGTCTCCGTTATTTGCCGTCTGCATATCGGACAAGGCGTTTGAATTGCGTCTGAACCGGCGGGAAAGCCAGGGTTCAGCGCGCGTGATAGCGCAGCCGGCCGACGAACCGGGCCAGGCTCGGGCGGCGGTCTGCCCGTTTCTCGAATCGCGCCTTCGCCTTTTCGAACTGCATGACATTGCCGATCCTGCGGGCAAGGAAGGCGCGCGTCTCGCCATGATCTTCGCTTTCATCGTCGAGGAAAACGAGAAGCGTGGCCGAATAGATCCCGGCAAGCAGGGCCCGCTTGCTGTAATGATTATAATCGACCGCCGTATCGCCCGCCGCCCTCCACATGATGTCGGCGGCACGCCAGCCGAGCTTGGCTGCACGCGACACATTGACCGGCATGGCGAGGATCGCGAGTGCGCGCCTCAACGCCTCGCGGTCGCGCGCCAGCAGTGCCAGTCGCGCTTCGACCAGCGCCGTTATCCGCTCGCGCACTTTCATGGCCGAAAGCTTCTTTGCCGAATAGGTTTCCAACATGGCAGTGTCGATCTGGGCGAACCATGCGTCGATCATGGCGACCGGTCCGCCATCGAAAGCGAGCGCCGCGATCTCCGGCGCCACACCCGCCTGCTGTGCCGCCATTTCCACCGCGGCACCCGACCATCCGTCGAACGCGGCATTGCGCGCGACCAGCGGCGCCAGCGCCGCGCGCACCTCGTCAAGGGTTGGGTCGGAGGGGAGGTCTGCTGCCATCATGTCAAACTAGTGGCTAATCGCTCGATCGGAAAGACCCCGTGTGCCAGGTTTCTTCAGGCGCCAAACATGCCGCTCAGTTCCAGCATCCTTATGGCGGCCTTCGCCGCTTCACCGCCCTTGTCCTTTTCCGAGGCTCTTGCGCGGGTCAGCGCCTGCGCCTCGTTCTCGACCGTCAATATGCCGTTGCCGACCGGGATGCCGTCGAGTGAGAGGGCCATCAGTCCGCGTGCGCTTTCGTTCGACACCACCTCGAAATGATAGGTTTCCCCTCTGATGATGACGCCGATCGCGACAAAGCCGTCATAGCGGCCGGTCTCGGCGGCCATGGCGATCGCGCCGGGAATTTCGAGTGCGCCGGGAACGGTGATCACCTCATGGACATGCCCGGCGGCCTCCAGCGCGGCGGTGGCGCCCTCGATCATCAGGTCATTAAGGTGGTCGTAGAAGCGCGCTTCAACGATCAGGAATTTCGCCATGTCTGTTTCTCCCGGGCGATCAGAGGTCGATGGCGCGCTGGCCGACGACAGCAAGGCCATAGCCATCCAGCGCTATCAGGCTGTGACTCGTGTTGGACAGGAGGATCATGTCGTGCACGCCCAGTTCCGCCAATATCTGTGCACCCACGCCATAGTCGCGCAACTCGTCCATGTCTCGCGGCGTTTGCGGCTCTGCCCGATGGCGGAGAACGCGCGAAAAGTCGTCTTCTCCGCGACGGTTGAGTGCGACGATCAGGCCAGCGCCTTCTTCCGCGATGATCTCCATCGATCGGCGCAGCAGGTCGCTGCGCTTGCCCTCAAGGCCAAAGATGTCCGCGAGCGGAGAATATTGATGCATGCGAACAAGGGTGGGCTTTTCCGGATCGATCCTGCCCTTCTGAAGCACCATCTGCTCGTTGCGCGCGGCCCGGTTATAATAGGTCATCGCCATCCATTCGCCGCCCCATTTGCTGACGAAGCTGGCCTCGGCGCGCCTTTCCAGCAGATGATCATGGCGACGACGATAGGCGATCAGGTCGCGGATCGTACCGATCTTCAGGCCATGCTTCTGCGCAAAGGGGATGAGGTCGTCGAGCCGGGCCATCGTCCCGTCATCTTTCATGATCTCGCAGATCACGCCGGAGGGGTTGAGGCCAGCCAGCCGCGCGACGTCGACAGCTGCTTCGGTGTGGCCGGTCCGTACCAGCACGCCGCCGTCGCGCGCCACCAGCGGGAACACATGGCCCGGCGTGACAAGGTCCTGCCGGCTTTTGGATGCATCGATCGCTACTGCAATCGTCCGTGCGCGATCGGCAGCCGAAATGCCCGTGGTCACGCCTTCCCGGGCCTCTATCGATACGGTGAATGCGGTTTCGTGGCGCGTGCCGTTGGCGCGGCTCATGAGGTCGAGATTGAGCTGATCAACACGTTCCTTGGTGAGCGCGAGGCAGATAAGCCCCCGACCATACATCGCCATGAAATTGATCGCGTCCGGCGTCGCCATCTGTGCGGGGATCACAAGGTCGCCCTCATTCTCCCGGTCCTCATCGTCGACCAGGATGAACATGCGGCCGTTTCGTGCCTCGTTGATGATCTCCTCAGGACTGGCGAGCGCGGTACCGCTCCGCCGCTTGAGCAGGTAGCTCTCCAGCTTGGTCAGCGTCTCGGCTGTCGGATTCCAGTCGGTGTCGCCCAGCTTGCGCAACGAGTTGGCGTGGAGGCCCGCGGCGCGAGCGAGGCCGGAGCGCGACATTTCACCAGCGGTGATCAGGCCCTCTATTTCAGCAATGAGTTGTGTAGACATGAGTTCAATAATCACATTAAGATGTGATTATCAAGAGGGGAAATCACATTAAATCACAGTGAACCGTTCCTTGAGCCGGCTGAGATAGCGCGCCAGCACATCTATCTCGATATTCACCTTCACATCGGGCGCGAGGCGGTCGAGGGTCGTCACTTCCCATGTGTGCGGGATGAGGTTGACGCTGAAATGGGTCTCGCCGCCGTGATCGCGCACATCGTTGACCGTGAGAGAAACGCCGTCGATCGTGACGGAGCCCTTGGCAGCGATATAGGGTGCGATCTCCGGCGGCACGGTAAAGCCTACGCGGCGCGAATCGCCTTCCCCGGTTACGCCCAGTACTTGCCCGACGCCGTCGACATGTCCGGTGACGATATGACCGCCAAGTTCGTCGCCCAGTTTCAGCGCGCGTTCGAGGTTAAGCCGTGAGCCCTTCTCCCACATCCCGGGCGCCGTGCGTTTCACCGTTTCGGCGGATGCGTCGACGGCGAACCATCCCTGACCCGCCTCGTTCGTCCCCTTGTCGATGACCGTAAGGCAGACGCCCGAACAGGCGATCGACGCGCCCAGCGATATGGTGGAAACGTCATAACCGCTGGCGATCGTCAGCCGCAGGTCCCCGCGCTGATCCGCCGCTATGATGGTGCCGATGTCGGTGACGATGCCGGTGAACATGAATCGGCTCTAGCCGCCCCGTTGCCGCAGGTAAACCTCCAGCGTATCGCGGCCGAACATGCGCCGGTCGGCAAGCCGCCAGCGGCCATGCGCAGCGTCGAGCGAAGAAAGTCCGAGGTCGCCGATGGCGGACTTGCCGCCGCCGATCAGGATCGGCGCGCGATAGAGCATCAGGCGGTCGACAAGATCTGCACGCAGGAAAGCGGCTGCGGTCTGCGCGCCCCCTTCGACAAGTACGCTGGATACGCGGTCGAGATCGGCGATCCGCGCCGGATCGTCGATCATCTCCCAGCTCTCCGGCGCGTCGCCATGTCCCAATATTATGCGGCGTGGGGAGCGGTCCTCCAGGCCGGGAACGCGCACGTCGAGCCGGGGGGAGTCGGCCCACCATGTGCCGCGCCCCACCAATATGGCGTCATGCGCCGCGCGCATGACATGGGCATGGGCGCGCGCCGCCGCGCCCGTTATCCACTGGCTGGTTCCGTCGGCCATCGCAATGCACCCGTCGAGCGACAGCCCGAGCTTCAGAGTCACGGCCGGGCGGCCCAGCATCTGTCGCGCGAAAAATCCGCTCATGGCGGCGCGCGCCTCGTCTTCGAGCACCCCTGTCTCGACCGCGATGCCATGCTCGAGCAGCCACTGGGCGCTCTGGCCATCGGTGCGCGGATCGGGGTCGCGCGCGGCGATGACGACCCGCGCTATGCCGGCGCGCTCGATCAGCTCGACGCAACGGGGACCGCGCGGGGAGAGGTGGAAGCAGGGCTCCAGCGTCACATAGGCTGTTGCGCCCGCGCTCTCGCCCTCCGCCTCGGCCAATGCCAGCGCTTCCGCATGCGGCCGGCCGCCAGGTTGGGTCCAGCCACGCCCGACGACGATGCCATCGCGGACGATGAGGCAGCCGACATTCGGATTGGGCGCCGTCCGTCCGAGGCCGCGATGGGAAAGGGCAATTGCGGCGCGCATGAAACGCGCGTCGACGGCGCGACTCATTTGGCGTCGACGGGGGATGGCATGTTGGACGAAGGAAGCTGCTCGATCGGCTTTACCTCGCCCGTTTCCTTCAGGGCGTTCGGACCTTCCCTGGCCTCGGCCTCGGCCAGCCGCTTGTCGAGCAGCGCATAAAGATATTTCAGCGCCTCTTCCTCGCGCTTCGCGTTGCGTTCCGCGTCCTTGCGCCATTCTATGCCGAACTTGTCGGCCAGCTTCTGCATGTCCCGCTGTTTTTCATGAAGGCGCTTCACCCGCATTTCGAGATTGCGCTTCTGCTCGGCGATGATCGCCGCATCGGATCGTCCGTCCTCGGTCCAGTTCTGGAAATAGGTGATCTTGTTCTGGCGCGGCATGGTGTTGGTGTTCGAGTCGATCAGAAAGCCCCAGACGATGATCCATGTGAGGGCCGCCGACAGGCCGAGCAGCGGCCAGCGGTGCGAGCGCCGCTCGGCGATATAGCCCCATAGGTCGCCAAAGGCGCTGCGGGGGGAAACGGGGCGCGGGAATATGGCCATCGCAAGTTATATAGGGCGCGGTTCAAGCCAATGCAAAGCCGCGACTCTGCCTCTCCGGCTTTGCCATGATCGGGGTCAATGAAAAATTTCGCGCTTTGCTGTAGCGCGCGGTCGCGACCTGATGGGCATGGAGCGAGAGTTCCGCCCATCTCCTTGCCCGGCGCCTCGTCCGGGGCGCCGGGTTTTCCGGAGATTTGCAGGATAGCGGTGGTCAGGCGGTCAGCAGGCGGCGGTCGCCGGCCAGGCGCATCATCGCCTTCTGCAGCTTTTCGAACGCGCGAACCTCGATCTGGCGGACGCGTTCCCGGCTCACGCCATAGACCTGGCTCAGTTCTTCGAGCGTCTTGGGCTCTTCGGCGAGCCTGCGCTCGGACAATATGTGCTTTTCGCGGTCGTTCAGAGCATCCATTGCCTCGATCAGCAGGTCGTGGCGCATGTCTGCCTCTTCGGCATCTGCGACGCGTTCGTCCTGCAAAGGATTGTCGTCGGCCAGCCAGTCCTGCCACTGGCCCTCGCCATCCTCGCGCATCGGCACGTTGAGCGACGTGTCGCCGCCCATGGCCATGCGGCGGTTCATGCTGACGACCTCGTCCTCGGAAACGCCCAGATCGGTGGCGATCTTGGCGACATCGTCGGGGTGGAGGTCGCCGTCCTCGAACGCCTCGATATTGTTCTTCATGCGCCGCAGGTTGAAGAACAGCTTCTTCTGCGCGGCGGTGGTGCCCATCTTCACGAGGCTCCAGCTCCGCAGGATGAATTCCTGGATCGACGCCCTGATCCACCACATCGCATAGGTGGCGAGGCGGAAACCGCGATCGGGCTCGAACTTCTTCACGCCCTGCATCAGGCCGATATTGCCTTCGGAAATGAGTTCCGAAACGGGCAGGCCATAGCCGCGATAGCCCATGGCGATCTTCGCGACGAGCCGCAGGTGCGAAGTAACAAGCTGGGCAGCCGCTTCGGGGTCCTGATGTTCCTGATAGCGTTTGGCGAGCATATATTCCTGCTCAGCCGAGAGGATCGGAAACTTCCTGATTTCGGCGAGGTAGCGGTTCAGGCTGGCGTCGGAGCCAAGCGCGGGCACTACCGCCTGGGTTCTGTTGGTGTTGGCCATGTACTTTACCCTGGTCCCTTTCTCCTCCGTCCCCAATCTGGGCGACGGACATTAACCCGCCAGCAACCTATACGCGAAGCTGGCTTAACAGTTCCTGCATATCGGCAGGCAATGCGCTTTCGAAATCGAGTTTTTCGCCCGTTACAGGATGAATAAACCCCAATGCGGCGGCGTGCAACGCCTGGCGCCGCAACTTATGCTTGTCTCCGCCCAGTTTTTGCTTCGTTCTGCCGCCATAGACCGGATCGCCGATCAGCGGGTGGCCGATATGGGCCATATGGACGCGTACCTGATGCGTGCGGCCGGTTTCCAGCCGGCATTCGACCAGAGCGGCGGCGTTGAACGGTTCCACCGTCCGATAATGCGTGACGGCGTGCTTGCCGCGTCCCTCGCGCTGAACCGCCATCTTCTTGCGGTCATGGTCCGATCGGCCGATCCATGTGTCGACAGTGCCCGACGCGGGCCGGGGCACGCCAGCGACAATCGCCAGATAGCGGCGCGAAATGCTGTGGTCCTTGAACTGGCGGGCCAGCCCTTCATGCGCGGCGTCCGACTTTGCGACGACAAGTAGGCCCGACGTGTCCTTGTCAATGCGATGGACGATGCCGGGCCGGGCCACGCCCCCGATGCCGGAGAGGCTGCCGCCGCAATGATGCAGCAGCGCGTTGACCAGCGTGCCGTCGAGATTGCCCGCCGCCGGATGGACAACCAGCCCGGCCGGCTTGTCGACGACGATGAGATGTGCATCCTCATAGGTGATGGAAAGCGGGATATCCTGCGCCAGCGCCTCCGCCGGCGCGGCTTCGGGAATATGCAGGGTGAAACGCTGGCCGGGCTCGACCTTGCGGGCGGGATCGCGCACCGGAATGCCGCCGCCCGACACTTGTCCTTCCAGAATGAGCGCCTTCAGACGTTCGCGCGACAACGAGGGGACAAGGCCCGCAAGCGCCTTGTCCAGCCGCGCGCCCGCAGACCCCGGATCGACAACTGCCGTGACTATGGAACTCTGCTCCCCCATGCCCTAGGAATGTGGGGATGACGGTGCGCATATCAAGGGAGCTGCTGGCGCAGATCGTGGCGCGCGCGGCGGCATCGCCGGAGGTCGAGGTTTGCGGGCTTCTGCTCGGGGAGGCAGACCGGATAATAGAGGCGCGTGCCGCCGCCAATGTTGCCGATGACCCGTCCCGGCGCTTCGAGATCGATCCGTCCGTGCTTTTTGCCGCGCATCGTGCCGCCCGTACCGGCGGCCCGGTGATCCTCGGTCACTATCATTCCCATCCGGGCGGTGACATTTCGCCCTCGGCCTGCGATGCGGAGATGGCGACCGACGACGGGTCGCTGTGGCTGATCTGTTCGCCAGCGGGCGCGGTCGGCCTTTGGCGCGCGGGCAACCAAGGGTTGCATGGGCGTTTCAGCGAGCAAGCGCTGGAGAGCGATGGAGCGATCACGCCTGCCGCCGATCTCCGCTTGCATCAGTCACGCCATGGCGGCTAACACAGGCGTGATCAAACAGGGCGTTTCCCGGCGGAGCGCATTACGGGGGACGGAATGGGCCGGCACGCATGAGCGATGAGGGTGAAGCCAGGCAGGCCGATGCGGGGCTGGATTTCGCCGCGCTCCTTTGTTCGCGCCTGTGCCATGATCTTTTGAGCCCGGTTGGCGCGTTCAACAATGGCCTAGAGCTGATGGCCGACGAAACCGATCCGGAAATGAAGGAACGCTGCCTCGACCTGCTGGCCGAGAGCGCCCGGACATCGGCCGCGAAACTGAAATTCTTCCGGCTCGCCTTCGGATCGGCTGGCGGATATGGCGAGAGCGTGCCGACCGATGAGGCGCGGCAGGCGATCGAAGGGATGTTCGCCGCCTCCGGCCGGGTAAAGGTCGGCTGGCTCGCAGGCGCGGAACCGCTCGACAAGCGCGCCGTCAAGATCATGCTCAACCTCGCGCTGATCGCGGGAGACGCGCTGGTGCGGGGCGGTCAGCTCGACATCGGTGCGGAGGTCGGCGACACGTCGATCGAGCTTGCCGTGCGGGCGCAGGGGCAGAAGATCGTGCTGGACGAGGAGTTGCGGGCCGCACTTTCGGGTCGGCTTCAGGACGATGCTGTAACCTCGCGTACCGCAGCGGCGTGGATGGTGCGGCAACTCGTCGACCGGTGCGGCGGCAAGATGCTGCTGTCGGATCCGGAGGAACCTGCCCTCGTCTTTGGGACCATGTTGCCGCGATAACATATTCGAAGGCACCGTTTTTAACGCCGAATTAACCACAACGGGCCGATCATCGCCGACGAGGGCTGCTTCGCGGGCGGAATATGGACGAGCTACTATCCGAATTTGTTGCGGAAACGCAGGAATCGCTTGAGGCGCTGACCAATGTCGTGGTCGCGCTTGAGGCCGATCCGTCCGATCGCAAGCTGCTCGACGAGCTTTTCCGATTCTTCCACACGGTGAAGGGAAGCTGCGGCTTTCTCAATCTGCCTCGCTTCGAGAAGCTTAGCCATGCGGCCGAAGACGTGCTTTCCGAAATCCGCGGCGGCGATCTGACGCCCGATGCCGCCACGATAACGGCTGTGCTCGCGGTTATGGACAGGATCGCCGAGCTGTGCGCCGCAGTGGAGACGGGAGATCCGCTGCCGCACGGCAATGACGATCAGCTCATCGAGACGTTGCATCACTGCTTCCGCATGGCCGGAGCCACCGGCAAGGACGCGGAAGAGGGTATCAACGAGACAGGCGAAGCAGGGGTTGCGTTCGCCGAGCCGCAGGGGCGGCTACCCGGGACGGCACGCACTATCCGCCTGCCGCTCGCCCTGATCGATCATCTCATGAACGGCGTTTCGGACATGGTCCTCGCCCGCAACGAGCTGGCGCGCAAATTGCGCGTCAGCGAGGCCGACCCGGAGCTGGAGACGGCGTTCGACCGCCTGTCATCCTGCATTGCAGACATGCGCGATTCCATATCGAAGACGCGCATGCAGCGCGTTGACCGCCTGTTCGTCGCCATCCCGCGTATGGTGCGCGACCTCAGTCGCGACCTTGGCAAGACCATCGATCTGATCCTCGAAGGCGGCGATGTCGAGATGGACCGCGAGATGGTGGAGATGGTGGTCGATCCCCTGACCCATATCGTCCGCAACAGCATCGATCACGGCATCGAATCGCCCGAGCAGCGCCGCGTGGCAGGCAAGCCCGAAGCGGGCACGCTGCGTGTGTCGGCGCGCCAGTCCGGCAGCCAGATCGTGATCGAGGTTTCCGACGACGGGCGCGGCATCAATGTCGATGCGGTGGTCGCCAAGGTCGTGGCCGCCGGTATCATGACTGCGCAGGACACAAGCCAACTGAGCGACCAGGCGAAGCTCGACCTGATCTTTACGCCCGGCCTTTCGACAGCCGACAGGATCACGGCCGTTTCGGGGCGGGGTGTCGGCATGGACGTGGTCCGCGCCAATATCGAGCGCATCGGCGGCGTGATTTCGCTCACCAGCGAACCTGGCGTCGGCCTGACCATCACGATGCGCGTTCCGCTGACCCTCACGATCATTCCCGGCCTCATCATCGGCGCTGGCGGCCTCAATTTCGCTGTTCCGCGCTCCGCCGTCATCGAGATACTGCATGATGACAATCCCACCGTGTCGATCGCGCACCTTGGCGGCGGATTGACGGCGACGATCCGCGACATGCGCTATTCGATGATTGATCTGGAGGACGTGATCGGCCTGCCAAAGGCCGAGCGGCAAGGCGCACGCACACTGATGGTCGTGCGCTCTGCCAGCGGCAAACCCTATATCCTTGGCGTCAGCCATGTCGAAAATCATGAGGAACTGGTGATCCGTCCGGCCTCGCCGATCGTGATGGCTGCGGGCATCTATGGCGGCATGACCCTGCCCGACAATGACCAGCCCATGCTGCTGCTGGATACCGGCGGCATCGCGCAGATCGCTCAGCTTCCCCTCATTTCCGAGACGGTCGAGAACACCGGCGAAGATGCCGAGCAGGCAGCGACCGGCGAGAAATATACCGGCCTGCGCTTCATCGAGTTGACCGGAGAGGAGCGGGTGATCCGTCTCTCGCTGGTGGAGCGTGTCGAGGATGTCCCCATTGAGGCATTCGGTTCGGCCGGTGGCAGACCGCATGTGACGCTGGGCGAGCGGATGGTTCCCACCGCCCATGCCGTCAATCTCTCCCTTCTGCCAGAAGGAAAGAAGGATGTGACCTGCCTCCGCATTCGCGATGACATGTATGAAATCTGCTATCCGGTCGGTGCCGTTGTCGACATTGACGAGGTGCCCGTCGAGCTCGATATGGCGGCGCGGCATGGCGTGGTCGCGGGTCTCGTTCTGCTGAACGGGCGCCAGGTCGAAGTGATCGACAGCCTTGCCCTGCTGTCACTGGGCGGCGCTGCCGTGCACGGCCGTGGGCCGGCGCGCTGCGTCATCGCCAACGGGCAGGACAGCTGGAACCGCGACATATTGGGACCGTTGCTGCGGCAGGCCGGCTATGAGGTGATCTGGGGCGATGAGCAGGTCGTCGTCGATGGTCCTGTCGATGCCCTGCTTCTGACATCGGAAGAGGATCGCTCCGCAATACCGATAAACGGCGATGCGCCGGTCATCAGACTTCGGCGGACCAGCGAGCCGGCCGGGCCAGACGATTCGAGCATCTATCGCTATGACCGCGACGCGGTTTTGAGCGCGCTATCCGCGCTCGGTCAAGGGAGGAACGTGGCGTGAGCGGCCTCTATCTTTTCGCCCGCATTTCCGGAACCGCCGTCGCGATCGCGACCGACGAGGTCGAGGCGGTCGTCCGCCTGCGGGAGCTGTCGCCCGTCCCCGGCGTGCCGCCGCATGTCGCAGGGCTTTCCGCCCTCCGCAGCCGGGTGCTGACCATCATTGACGCTCCCGTCCTGATCTGCGGCCGACCCACGCAGAGCGATACGGCGGAAGAGGGCGACCGCTACGCCATCATGTGCGACATCAGCGGGCACAGCTATGGCATTTTGGTCGATGGAGTGGACGATATCCAGACGCTTGACGCCGTTCCGATGCCGATATGCGGCAAAGTGGATGCTGCGTGGCTTCCCTATGCGGCAGGCGTGATCGATTTCGACGGCCGGCCCCATTTCGTGCTGTCGGTTGCCAGTTTCGTCGAGGGATGCATGGCCGCGCAGGCCGCATGAACAGCTTGTTTACGTTTCGATCAGCTTTGTTGCCTATAACTCAGATTCAAGGGCAATTTCCGAGGTAGGCCGATATGAAGAACTGTCTGGTAGTCGATGATTCCAAGGTCATTCGCAAGGTCGCGCGCCACATTCTCGAATCACTGGATATCAGCGTGTCGGAGGCCTGCGACGGCCGCGATGCCCTGACTCAGTGTCAGAATGCAAAGCATGATGTGGTTCTGCTTGACTGGAACATGCCGATCATGAGTGGGATGGAGTTTCTCGAGCAGCTTCAGGCGACGCAGACGACCCGCCCGAAGGTCATCTTCTGCACCACCGAAAACGGGCTGGGGCATATCAAGGCGGCGCTTGAAGCCGGCGCTGACGAATATGTGATGAAGCCTTTCGATCGCGACACGCTGGAGAGCAAGTTGCAGATTGTCGGCGTCATCTGACGCGCCGATCAATCGTCACGCACTGATTTTCTTCTCTCATCCGGGGCCACTTCATGTCGGCAATTTCGACCGTCAGCACTTGGAGCAGGGCTGACAGGTCTCCGGTCAGGGTCATGATGGTCGACGATTCGGCCGTGATGCGCGCTGTCGTCGAACGCATGTTCGATGCCTGCGAAGACTTCGATCT
>JBFXHW010000026.1:0-16298 GCA_050176605.1 Sphingobium sp.
CGGGAAATAGAAGGTGTCGTGCATCGCCCGCGCCGGGTGGGTTTCCGGGATGTTGAGCGCGGTGAAGTTGCGCCAGTCGTCCTCGATCTCCGGCCCCGTCGCGACGGCGAAGCCCATGTCGGCGAAGATTTCGGCGAGTTCGTCCATCACCTGGCTGACGGGATGGACGCTGCCCTGCGGCATCATGTCGACCGGCAGGGTCATGTCGAGCCGCTCGGTGGCGAGGCGGGCGTCCAGCTCGGCCTGTTCGAGCGCCGCCTTCCGCTCCGCTATCGCCGCAGTCACGGCCTCGCGCAGATCATGGATCGCGGGGCCGCGCACCTGCCGTTCCTCGGGCGACATGCCGCCGAGCGTCTTGAGCAGCGCGGTGACAACGCCCGCCTTGCCCAGCGCGCCCACGCGCATTTCCTCAACCCGCGCCGGTGTATCGGCCTGTTCGATGTCGGCCAGCAACCCGGCCTTCAGTGCAGCGATATCTGTCATGTCGCGCGCGCTACTCCAATTTGCGCAAAAGAAAAAGGGCGCTGGAGTTGCCCCCAGCGCCCTTCCGAAATCTTTTTACGTGGTTCAGGCCGCGGGAAGAGCGGCGCGAGCCTGCGCCACGATGCCCTTGAACGCCTCGCCTTCGTTCATCGCGATGTCGGCGAGCACCTTGCGGTCAAGGTCCACGCCCGCGAGCTTCAGCCCGTGCATGAACTGGCCGTAGGTCAGGCCTTCCATGCGGACGGCGGCGTTGATGCGCTGAATCCAGAGAGCGCGGAAGCTCCGCTTCTTAACCTTGCGGTCGCGATAGGCGTATTGCCCGGCCTTCTCCACCGCCTGACGGGCGATGCGGATGGTGTTCTTGCGGCGGCCATAATAGCCCTTCGCATCCTCCAGTATCCGGTTGTGCTTTGCGCGGGTGGTCGTACCCCGTTTGACGCGTGCCATGTCTCTCTACTCCCTTATTTCAGGCCGTAGGGCGCCCAGAGGCGCACATGGGCAACGTCGGCATCGGACAGCACCTCGGTGCCGCGATTCTGGCGGATATATTTCGCATTGTGGCTGATGAGCCGGTGGCGCTTGCCAGCGACGCCGTGCTTCACCTTGCCAGAGGCGGTGAACTTGAAGCGTTTCTTCACACCGCTCTTGGTCTTGAGCTTGGGCATTTTCGTCTCCTCTGTGAAGGCTTTCGCCTTTGACGGTTGCAGGCGAACAAGGCAGCCCTATCGGCCCGTCCACCCCATCAAGAATCATCCGGACCAGCCGGACGAAGGCGCGCCTATAGGCAGGAGAGCGCGGAATGGCAAGGGGAAAGGCGGTTGCCGGCTGCCATTGACGCGTCGCCCGGATTGACCGGGATCAATGCAGGCGGCGCGCCTTCCTGCCAGAGACGGTGCTCGTCTGCATCACGGAGGGCGCGATGGTCCGTTTGATGATGATAATGTTCAGCGTGATCGGTACCACGCTGATGGGTGTCGGCGTGATCGTGGTTCTGTCGATGGGGTTGGCCGGATGGCGACCCATTCTGGCTGCGGCGGCTGTGGGGTTCGCGCTGGCCATCCCGGCAAGCTGGTTCACGGCAAGGCAGATGATCGGGAAATTCTCTGCCTGATCGGGCAGGTCGGCGCTATTCCGCCACCTTTTCCAGCACGGGCAGGGTCGACCCCTTGTAATGCCGCTCGCCGAATTGCCGATAGCCGAGCCGTTCGGCGACGCGGAAGGAGGGGGCATTGTCCGGGTGGATCAGGCACACGGTGCGTCCCGGCCCGAATTTCCCCCCGTGCCAGTCATGCGCCGCCTGCGCCGCCTCAAAAGCATAGCCCCTGCCGTGGCAATCGGCGGCGAGCGCCCATGCCGCCTCGGGAAAGCCGTCGAAATCCTCCCCCAGCCCGCGATGAAAATCGGCAAAACCGGTTTCACCGATCAGGCGACCGCTTTTTCGTTCCAAAATGGCGAAGATTCCAAAGCCGAGCTGTGACCAGTGCCCGGCATATCGCAGCAGACGGTTCCAGCACGCCTCGTCGTTCAGCTCTCCGCCGATATAGGGGAAGACGCGCGGATCCTGCCGGATCGCGCAAAAGGCCGCGTGATCGCCCAGCCAGTGTGGCCGCAGCGTGAGTCTCTCCGTTTCGATTGTCGGACCTGAACGGTTCAACGCTCAATGCCCCTCATGCCCGGCGTTGAGTGCCTCCAGCACATCGTCGAGCCGCGCCGGATCGCCAAGCGCTATCACGCGCCCGTCGCTTGTATCGGTCAGCGGATCGCCCACCCAGTCGCACATGCGACCGCCCGCGCCCTCCACCACCGGCACCAGCGCGGCGATATCATGCAGCTTCAGCCCTGCCTCGACGACGATATCGACATGACCGCTCGCCACCAGCGCATAATTATAGCAGTCGCCGCCCCAGACCGTGTCGCGGCAATCCCGCGCCAGCAGGCTGAAATGCTCACCCGTGCAGCCAGGAAAAAGCTGCGGCGCGGTGCTGGCGAGGATCGCATCGGAGAGCTGACGGCAGGCGCGCGTCCTGGTGGGCTTGCCATTATAGAGCGTGGGTTGTCCGGCTGCGCCCGCCCAGCGTTCCTTCGCGATCGGCTGGTCGATGATGCCCAGCACCGGCCATCCGCCCTGGGTCAGTGCGACCAGCGACCCGAAGATCGGCCGCCCCGCAACGAAGCTGCGCGTGCCGTCGATCGGGTCGAGGATCCATATGCGCTCGGCCTCTTCGCGGGTGGCGCCATATTCCTCCCCGATGATGCCGTCGGCCGGGCGTTCCTTTTCCAGGATCGCGCGGATCGCCGCCTCCGCCGCGCGATCGGCCTCGGTCACGGGGCTGGCGTCGGCCTTGAACTCCATGTCGTACCGCGCGCGGAAAAAGGGACGGATCGCCTCTCCCGCGGCATCGGCGAGGGCGTGGGCGAGGGCAAGGTCGTCGGCAAGGCTCATCGCCGCATCCTTGGCCGCGCGCCGCGCGCCGCGCAAGGGGAGATGGCGGTTGAAAGGCTAAATCGGCGGACGTCCGCGCCGTTATACTATGTCGGACGGAGACCGGACCATGAGCATCCTCGCCTGGATCATCTGCATCGCGACCTTTCTGGGCGGCGTTTCCGCACAGCACGACCTGCCGCGCGCGCTCGGCGAGATCCTGTCCGGCGGCCTGTTCGCGGCCAGTTTCCTGGCCTGCCCGGTCGTCTGGAAATTCCCGCCCTTCTCCGACATGCTGAACGGCAAACAGCGGGCAATGGCCTGCGTCGCGCTGCTGCTCGCCCTGCCGCTGGTGCTTGTTCCCGCCGGTTGACGTCATCCTGACGTCAATCCGCACCTGACGCCAGAGTGCCGCGCTGACGTCGTGACGTCAGGCTTTCGGTCCGTCAATTCCCCCGTCAGACCGCGGAACTTCGTCCATTTCGGTTGCATCGTCCGGCACGACGCGCCGGCCCTGTGATAGGCCGAAATCGCACGAACGGGGAAAGCGGGGCGATGATCAGGCGACTGCCGGACGATGGCATATGGCCGGCGGGCGCGCTGCTTTTCTGCCTTGCCGGGCTGCTGCTCCTTTCCTTCCCGTCCGGCCCTTCCGATTTTGACATTTTCTACCGCGCAGCCGCGCAGTTTCATTCCGGCAATCTTCGGGCGGTGTATGAATGGCGATCAGGCAACAACCCGTTTCGCTACATCCCCTTCTCTCTCCTGATGCTGGAGCCCTTTGCCTGGCTTCCCCTCGCCCACGCCCGCATGCTGTGGTTCGGCCTGCAATATATCTGCCTAATGGCGGCACTGCTGCTTTTTCATCGCGCCCTGCGGATTTTTGATCCACGCGCGACATGGATCTGTCTGTTATGCGTGCTGTGCTCCTTTCGCGGCTGGATCGATGCATGCATGTCCGGACAGTCCACCGGGATCATGCTTCTTGCCGCCAGCGCCGGGCTTTATGCCGCCCTGCGCGGCCGGCATATCGCAATGGGTGCGTGGACCGGCTTCGCCACCGCGATCAAGGTGGTTCCGGGCATTTTCTTCTTTCCGACGCTCCTTGAATCCCCGCGCGCGTTCATGCGCGTGACGATCGGCTGTCTGGGCCTGGTCATGGTCGCTACCGCGATCCTTGCGGCGCGTGTCGGCACCGAAGAGACGCGGAAACTGCACCATGAATGGGTCGATACCGTCGTTGCCGATGATGAATATGTGAAGGTCGGGCACGTCAACGACCAGTCGCTGAAAGGCGTTCTCGTCCGCGTGATACGGGCGATTGAACGGAGGGAAGGACGGACAGCCGCGCCTGATATGCGCATTGGATCGGGCGGGCGTGTTCCGACGCCCGGCGGAGCAAAGACGGCGTGGATGCTGTCCGTGCTGTTGCTGGGCGGAGGATTTGTGCTGGCGTGCGCGGTGCGACGACCCGGTTCGCCGCTGGGCATTACATGCGCCTTTGGCGTGGCCGCATGCCTGTTCCTGGTCCTGAATCCCACGTCGTTCGGATATGTCCTGCCCTTTCTGATCTTTCCGATCGGCGGGCTTCTCGCGGCACGCCCGGGCTGGAGGCCGCTTGATTGGGGCAGCGATCCCCTGCTGTGGATGACCCTGTCAGTCCTGTTCGTGGTCTATGGCCTGAGCGGAGGCGAACTGAGCTTTCTGAATATTCACGGCCGCATTGTCGAGAAGCTGGCGCTTCCCCTGCTCGCGAACCTGCTCCTCACGGGGTGGCTGGCGGTGCTCGCCTATCGCAACTCCATGCCCCGTCTTGCGCGGTCAGCGAGTCCGGAAACCGCATAGAGCATCGCGTCAAAAAGTGGGAACCGATTCTTGGCAATTAGCGATGCGATAACAAGGATAAAGAGCAGGTTGCTCTGGGGTAGCATCTGACATCAGTCGAAAAGGCTGGAGACCGAGCTTTCGTCCGCGATCCGCTTGATCGCCTCGCCCAGCAGCGGGGCGATCGGCAGGTGCCGCACCTTGGCCGATCCCTGAACGAGATCGTTACCGAGGATCGAATCCGTGATGACGAGCTCGGTCAGCTCCGACGCGTCGACCCGGGCCACAGCGCCACCCGACAGGACGCCGTGGCTGACATAGGCGACCACTTCCTCGGCCCCCGCCTCCTTCAGCGCGATGGCGGCGTTGCACAGCGTACCGGCCGAATCGACGATATCGTCTATCAGGATGCAGAAGCGCCCCGAAACATCGCCGATGATGTTCATCACCTCGGATTCGCCGGCACGCTCGCGCCGCTTGTCGACGATGGCGAGCGGAGCATTGTCGAGCCGCTTTGCCAGAGCGCGCGCGCGCACCACGCCGCCCACGTCCGGCGACACCACCATCATGTTCCGGTCGCCGAAACGCGCCTGAATATCGGCGGACATGACGGGCGCGGCGAAGAGATTGTCAGTCGGGATGTCGAAAAATCCCTGGATCTGCCCGGCGTGAAGGTCGATCGACAGCACGCGATCCGCGCCCGCGACCGTGATCAGGTTCGCGACGAGCTTCGCCGAGATCGGCGTGCGCGGGCCGGGCTTCCGATCCTGCCGGGCATAGCCAAAATAGGGCAGAACGGCGGTGATCCGCTTCGCGGACGCGCGGCGCAGCGCGTCGATGCAGATCAGCAGCTCCATCAGATTGTCGTTGGTCGGATAGCTGGTCGACTGGATCAGGAAAACATCCTCGCCGCGCACATTTTCGTGCACCTCCACGAACACTTCCTCATCGGCAAAGCGGCGCACGCTGGCATTGGTGAGCGGCAGTTCCAGATAATCCGCGATCGCGCGCGCCAGCGGCAGATTGCTGTTGCCTGTCATCAATTTCATGAAAAGCCAACCCCCTCGTTGCGCGCGCTGGGTTACGTCGATTTGACGCCCGATAGCCCGCCCCTTTAACGGCCATGACGCAAAGGGCAAGGCGCTTTCGCCCAGACGACGCGGAAAGCCTTTTGCACGGCCGAGAAATCCGCTACCGGCCAGCGCATGACCCAGTCTCTCACCATCGCGCTGGCGCAGACGACGCAGAGCGTCGGCGATCTTTCCGGCAATGCCGACGCAATGCTGGGATGGCGTGAGAAGGCGGGCGAGGCCGACCTGATCGTCTTCCCCGAATTGCAGCTTATCGGCTATCCGCCGGAGGACCTTGTTCTGAAGCCCGCGCTGGTCGAACGGGCGGGCGACGAACTGTTGCGGCTGGCGCGTGCGACATCGGACGGCGGCCCGGCGATGCTGGTGGGTACCGTCATCGCCAATCAGGGCGTGCTGTTCAACTGCGTCGCCCTGCTCGATGAAGGCGAGGTCAAGGCGGTTCGCCAGAAGCGCGAACTCCCCAATTATGGCACGTTCGACGAGAAGAGGCTCTTCGCGCCGGGGCCGCTGCCCGATCCGATCGATTTCAGGGGCGTGAAGATCGGCGTGCCGATCTGCGAGGATGTCTGGTATCCGTTCGTCTGCGCGCATCTGAACGCCCAGGGTGCGGAAATCCTGATCACGCCCAATGGCAGCCCTTACGAGATCGACAAGGACGATCATCGCTTCACCCATGTCTGCGCGGCGCGGGTCAGGGAAACGGGCCTTCCCATCGCCTATCTCAATCGCGTCGGCGGGCAGGACGAACTGGCGTTCGACGGCGCGTCCTTCGTGCTGAACAGCGACGGCGCGCTGGTTCATCAGCTCGCCGACTGGCGCGAGGAGTTGCGCCTCACCCACTGGGAGAAGGACGCGGACGGCGGCTGGGCCTGCGTTCCGGGCGAAATGGCGCCGCTCGCCCCTTATCCGGAAGATGTGTACAGCGCGATGGTCGTCGGCTTGCGCGATTATGTCGACCGCAACCGCTTTCCCGGCGTTGTGCTGGGCCTGTCGGGCGGCATCGACAGCGCCTTGAGCGCCGCGGTCGCGGTCGACGCGCTGGGGGCGGACCGCGTCTGGTGCGTGATGATGCCGAGCCGCTTCACGAGTCAGGACAGCCTCGACGACGCGGCGGGATGCGCAGAGATGCTCGGCGTCCGGCTCGACACGATCCCGATAGAACCCGCAGTCGGCGCGTTCGACACCATGCTGGCGGATGTCTTTGCCGAGCGCGGGCGCGACATCACGGAAGAGAATATCCAGTCGCGCATCCGGGGCGTCACGCTGATGGCGCTTTCCAACAAGTTCGGCCACATGCTGCTGACCACCGGCAACAAGAGCGAGATGTCGGTCGGCTATGCGACCATTTATGGCGACATGGCGGGCGGATATTCCGTGCTGAAGGACGCCTACAAGACGACGGTGTTCGATCTTTCCCGCTGGCGCAACGCCAATACCCCCGCCATCGGGCTGGGCGGGCCGGGGCCGGTGATGCCGGATCGCGTCATCACCAAACCGCCGACCGCCGAGCTGCGCGAGAACCAGAAGGATGAGGACAGCCTGCCGCCCTATGAGATACTCGATCCGATCCTGCACGGGCTGGTGGAGAACGAGCTGTCGGTCGAACAACTGGTGGCACGGGGCTTCGAGCGCGAGACGGTCGCGCGGATCGAGCGGCTTTTGTATATCGCCGAGTACAAAAGGCGTCAGGCGCCGCCGGGCGTGAAGCTGGGCAGCCGCAATTTCGGCCGCGACCGGCGCTATCCCATCACCAATGCGTTCCGGACGAGCTGACCGTCATGAATGCCCGCCTCAAAATCTTCGGCTATTTCCTCTCTGAAATGAGCATTCTCCTGCTCGCCTTTTCTGCCTGGACCGGAGCGCGGGGCAACAGGGCGATGCAGATCGCGGTCGCGGCCGGGACCACGCTCGCCGTAACGGGAATGGCGATGCGCTGGGTCGCGCTGTGGCGCAAACAGCGGCACAAGCATCATCATGAGCATCCGGAAGGGCCTGTGCAGTGAAGACCGTCACCCGCTTCGCGCCGTCGCCGACAGGCCAGCTGCATGTCGGCAATCTGCGGACCGCGATCCACAACTGGATGTGGGCGAAGAAGCAGGGCGGCCGATTTCTGCTGAGGCTCGACGATACCGACGCGGAACGGTCGAAGGAGGAATATGCCGAGGGCATAAGGTCGGACCTCGTCTGGCTCGGCATGACGCCGGACGCCGAGGCGCGCCAGTCCGCCCGGTTCGACATTTATGAAACGCACTTTACAAAATTAGTGGCGGCTGGGCGCGTCTATGCCTGTTACGAGACGGCGCAGGAGCTCGATCTCAAGCGAAAGGTGCAGCTCGGCCGCGGCCTGCCGCCGGTTTACGACCGCGCGGGGCTGGCATTGACCGGGAAAGAGATCGCCGCGTTCGAGGCGGAAGGGCGCAAACCGCATTGGCGCTTCCGGCTCGATCATGACAGCCCGATCGAATGGGACGACCTGATCCGCGGACCGCAGCATTTCGATCCGAAGCTGCTGTCCGATCCTGTCGTCCGGCGCGAGGACGGAAGCTGGCTCTATATGCTCCCGTCCGTGATCGACGACGTCGACATGGGCGTGACCCATGTGGTGAGGGGCGAAGACCATGTGTCGAACACGGCGGCGCAGATCCAGATGTTTGCCGCACTGGACGCGCCGCCGCCCGCCTTCGCGCACGAGGCGCTGCTGGTTGGCAGCGAGGGCAAGCTCAGCAAGCGGCTCGGCTCGCTCGGCATCGCGCATTTCCGCGAGCAGGGCATCGAGCCGGTCAGCCTGATCGCGTTGCTCGCGCGGATCGGCACCAGCGACCCGGTGATTCCGGTCACCGACCCGGCGTCGCTGATCGAAAACTTCGATTTTGCCCGCTTCGGGCGCGCGCCCGCCCGTTTCGACGAGGCCGAACTGGCGATGCTCAACCAGAAGATCGTGCACCTGCTCGATCATGCGGATGTGGCGGACCGGCTTCCCTCCGGCATGGACGCGGCGGCATGGAATGCGATTCGCCCCAATCTGGGAACGGTGGCGGGCGCAGCCGCGTGGTGGCAGGTGGTGACCGGCCCGGTAGCGGCTGAGACGGACCCGGAAGATCGCGACTTCCTGACCGCCGCCGCCGAAGCATTGAAGACCCTGCCGTTCGAAGGCGATGTCTGGCACGCGCTGACCGATTCGCTGAAGGCCGAAACCGGTCGCAAGGGCAAATCCCTGTTCCTGCCGCTGCGCCGTGCGCTGACAGCACATGACCATGGCCCGGACATGGCGGCGCTGCTGCCGCTGATCGGTCGGGATCGCGCAATCGAGCGCCTTTCGGCCGCCGCTGCCTCGGCGGACTGACCCCGCCCGCACCCCTGCCTGCCCGCACATTTCACGCCTCTCATTTTCCGCTGGCGCATTATCATGTAATGTTATATCATTATATATAGTGTCGTTCAGGCACGATAGGAGGAGGATGCATATGCAACTGACAATGCATGCCAACAGCCAGCCGGAAGGCCATGGCTATACCGGAAACCGGCGCTCGCCGATGGCGCTGACCGCAACAATCGCCGTCCATGTCGCCGTGGCCGGCGCGATCATCCTGATGCCGGCGCAGACCTACAAAATAATCGAGGATATCGGACTTCCGACGAGGAATATCCCGCTTACAGAGGATCCGCCAGTCGACCCGTCTCCGCCGCAGCGCGACCCGGTGAAGACCGATCCCAAGACCGTCGTGCCGGATCCGAAGGTCGATCTGGGTGCCACGCGCGACACGCCCGACATCCTCTTCGCCGACAGCGACGCGGGCGATGTCATCCGGTTCGACCCGCCAACGCGCGTCGATCCGCCACCGCTGCGGTTGCCCACATTGGTGCAGGCGCGGCCCGACCCACGCTATGCCGGGAATTTCCAGCCGCAATATCCCGGCGCGATGATCCGTGCCGAGATGGAAGGCTTCGTAAAACTGCGCGTCCATATCGACGAGCGGGGCAGGGTGAGCGCGGCTGAGCTGATCGAGGCGACCGACCCGTCCTTCTGGGAAGCGGCCCGGAAACAGGCGCTCCGTTACTGGCGCTTCCGCCCCGCGACGCGCGACGGCGCGCCGGTGCCGAGCAATCAGGTGATGACGGTACGCTTTCGCCTGAGCGATCTTTAGGTCCGGCTGCTGGCGGCTCAGGCCGCCAGCTTCGCCCACGGCCCGCGAATGGCGAGCGTTTTGGCCGGATGGAAATGATTGACGAACAGCGTCTGCCCGTCCGGCGAGAAGCAGGCTCCCGCCAGCTCGGTCTGCGAACGCAACCGGGCGAACGTATAAACCTCTCCCCGCGGGGTTATGCCACGCAGATGATTGTCGACGAAGGTCGTGTACTGGTCTTCACAGACAATGAGATGCCCGTTCGGCGCCACGGTCAGGTTGTCGCCATAGTTGAAGACCTTGCCGGAGGGAGACTCCAGGAACAGCTCCAGCACACCCGGTTCGTCTTTCTCCCCCGCCTGTCCCTCGGAAGACGACGGCCGATAGCGCATGACCTGCCCGAAACCGGCGGCACCGCCCGACGTACAGCAGAAATAGGCCTCTCCGGCTCCGAACCAGATTCCCTCGGCGCGCGCGAACATGGCGGCGCCCGCTTTCGCGCCGCGCAGACGGAGGTCGTCGTCCGGGCTGTCGGTGCCGTCCAGATCGATCCAGCGCGCCTGCACCGGGTGGTGCGGCGCGAAGTCCTGCCCCGCCTTGCGACTCTCATCCCAGTTGCGCGTGTCGGAAAGCCCATCGACAAGCGCCAGCGCCTGAAGCCGCCCACCTTTTGCCAGCGCGCCCTTTTCATTGGGCAGAAAGCGATAGAAGAGGCCCTCGTCGCGATCCTCGGTCAGATAGACGATGCCTGTCGCCGGATCGATGCAGGCTGCCTCATGACGAAAGCGCCCCAGTCCGGTGAGCGCAACCGGAGTCACCAGCCCCTTGTGCATCGCGGGCACCTCGAACACCCAGCCATGATCGCGCGCCACCCCGTCCTGACCGGCGCGGGTGACGTCCTCCTCACAGGTCAGCCAGCTGCCCCAGGGCGTAATTCCGCCGGCGCAGTTGCGGATCGTCCCGGCCAGGCTCAGATACTGCGCCTCGACCTTCAGGCTGGCCGCATTGAGGACGATGGTGGTCGTTCCCCCGGGAAGCGCGGCACCGCGCGCATGATCATAGGCCGGACCGGAGCGGAGGCCAGCTTTCCCGGCAGGGCCCTTTGCCATCTCGTCCGCCCGCAGTTCGTGGTTGCGGACAAGCGCGATGCGGCCACCGCCCAGAGGAAAGCAGCCCATGCCGTCGGCCGAGTCCGGCACCAGCAGCCCGTCATCCATCCGGTCCCCAAAAGCGGAAACGATATTGTAGGAAAAGCCCTCCGGCAGATCGAGCAGACCGGCGGGATCGGCCTTCAGCGGACCATAGCCGCCGGAACCGGACTCGGCGGCGTCCGGCCAGAGCGCCGCACGACCGGCATAAAGGGCAAGACCGCCAAATGCGGCGCCCGTTAGGCCGGCGGCCACCTGCCTGCGGCTGAAAGATCGGTTCATTTCCTGCGCTCTATCGTCCGGGCATGATGAAATGACGAAACGGCCGGATCATGCGACCTGTTCCGCGCGTCGCGCAAACCAGGGTTCCATCAGTGCGAGCGCCTCCTTCACCTCTTCGGTCGAAACGGCGAAGCTGAAGCGCAGGAAGCCGCGCCCGGCGACGGGATCGAAATCGATGCCCGGCGCCGTCGCGATGCCGGTATCCTCCAGCAGGTCTCCGCAGAACCGCATGCTGTCATTCGTCAGGTGGCGCACATCGGCATAGATATAGAAGGCCCCGTCAGGCGGCGCGATCCGGCTAAGCCCGAGCCGGGGCAACGCCTCCAGCAGCAGGTCGCGATTGCGCCGGTAGGTCGCGACATGTCCTTCCAGCTCTTCCGTGCAATCGAAAGCGACCAGTCCCGCATGCTGGGCGAGGCTGGGCGGCGTCAGGAACAGGTTGCCCATCAGCGCACGGACGACAGGCGCCATCGCTTCGGGCACCACCAGCCAGCCAAGCCGCCACCCCGCCATGCTGTAATATTTCGAGAAGCTGTTGACGATGATCGCGTCTTCATCGAACTCCAGCGCGCTCGGCAAAGGCCCGATATAGCTGAGCTGCCCATATATCTCGTCCGAGATCACCTTTATCCCGCGATCGCGGCAGACGGCGATGATCGCACGAAGCTCTTCCGCCGGGATCACCGATCCGGTCGGGTTCGCCGGGCTTGACAGGATGACCCCGTCGGGCGCCGGATCAATCGCCGCCAGCGCGGCCGCGCTCAACTGGAAACGGGTTTCGGAGCCGCAGTCGATCTCGACCGGCTCCATATGGAGGCCGCGCGTCACATTGCGATAGGCGACATAACCCGGACGGCCGAAGGCGATGCGCGCGCCCGGTGCGAACAGGCCGTGGAGCGCCAGCACGAGGGCCGGGGAAGCGCCGCAGGTCAGAAAGATGCGTTCGGTGCCGACCGTGACGCCGTGACTCTCCGCATAATGGCGCGCAATCCGTTCCTTCAGCGCCTGGTTCTCCCAATAGCCCATCGGATCGCTGTCGAGCACCGCATGCGCGCGGGCGATGGCGGCGGCGGGTGCGCCGGTCGACGGCTGGCCGAACTCCATATGGATGATGCGGCGGCCCTGCTCCTTTATCATATGCGCGCGGCGGCTGATTGCGATGGCGTGAAAGGGATCGATGCGGCTCGTCATGCCGGCCCCTTAGAACAATTCGGGCGAGAGCGGCACCCAAATTTCGGGCGTCCGTTCATCATCCGTTTAATATTTCCTCCACAAAGGATGTATCGAGCCGCACGCTGTTCACATCGGTGCCACCTGTTGTATAGCAGCGCCGATGCCTCAGGTCAGAGCCATGAACAATAACGATATACTCCTGGACGTGAGCCGCCTGATATGGCGCCAGTGGGACGGACGCCCCCCCACCGGCATAGACCGCACTTGCCTCGCCTATGCCCAGCATTATCGCGCCCGCGCGCGTGCCGTGGTGCAGCGCGATGGAATGACCCATGTCCTCAACGAAGGGCATTCGCGCCAATTGTTCGACCTGCTGCTGGAACCGGGCGACCATTTTCGCCGTGATTTCGTCGCACTGGCCGCGCGCATGGCACTCACCTTCGGCCACCGGGTCAATACAGCGGACCGGCTCTATCTGAATGTCGGGCATACCGGCCTCAACATGCCGGGACATTCGCGCTGGCTGCGCCGCAGCGGCGTGCGCCCGGTCTATTTCGTGCACGACCTCATTCCGCTGACCCATCCGGAGCATTGCCGGCAAGGCGAGCCGGAAAAGCATGTCCTGCGGCTGCGCGCGCTGCTCGAAGGGGGCCACGGCGTGATCGGCAACAGCGCGGACACGCTGAAGGAACTGTCACGCCATGCCTTTGCGCGCCATCTGCCGATGCCGCCGACGCTGGTCGCCCCACTGGGGGTGGAACCCACCATATCGACAGGGCAGGGCGCCAGCGAGTCCCCTCTTGGCAGGCCCTATTTCCTGATGCTGGGAACGATCGAGGGGCGTAAGAACCATCTTCTCATCCTCAACATCTGGAAGCGGCTGATCGAGGCACAGGGCCGCGCCGCGCCACAACTCGTGATCGTCGGCCGCCGCGGCTGGGAGAGCGAGCAGGTCGTCGACATGCTCGACCGGTGCGAAGTGCTGCACGGCCATGTCATCGAGCTGCCGATGTGCAGCGACAGCCGCCTCGCAGACTATATGCGCCACGCCCGGGCGCTGCTCTTTCCCTCGTTCGTCGAAGGCTATGGCCTGCCGCTGGTCGAGGCGCTGGCAAGCGGGACGCCGGTGATAGCGAGCGACCTTGGCGTATTCCGGGAAATGGCGAGCGATATTCCCCTTTATATCAGCCCGATCGACGGTATTGGCTGGCAGAATGCGGTGATCGACTATGCCGCGCCGGACAGCCTCTCGCGCGCGGATCAGCTGGCCCGCATGCGCCGGTACCGCGCGCCGCGCTGGAGTGATCATTTCGACGCGGTCGATGCCTGGATCAATGCATCGATCCTGTCGCGAAGCGGCAGCCATCACGGCTCCCGTGCGGCCGCGGGACATCGAGACGCCGCTCGCGGAGGCGATGTGCTGTCCGGCGGTCCGCACGGTGCGCGCGGTTCCTAGGCCGTACGCAGAAGTTCAAACAGGGAGAATGACATGAGCGCGATTGACGACCGGCTTCGGGAACTGGGTATCGAACTGCCCGCCGCGCCGGCGCCCGCCGCCAATTATGTTCCGGCGCTGTGCAGCGGCAAGCATATCTTCATCTCCGGGCAGGTCTGCTTCGGCGCGGACGGAAAGCTGGCCGACCGCCACAAGGGCAAGCTCGGTGCCGAGGTTTCGGATGAAATGGGCCGGGAAGCCGCGCGGCTGTGCGCGATCAACGTGCTGGCGCAGGTAAGGGCGGCGGTGGGCGGAGACTTCTCGAAGGTCGCGCGCTGCGTGCGACTGGGCGGGTTCATCAATGTCACATCGACCTACACAACGATCCCGCAGATCATGAACGGCGCGTCCGACTTCATGGTCGAGGTGATGGGCGAGGCGGGCCGCCATGTTCGCTCGACGGTCGGCGTTGCGCAGCTTCCGTTCGATTGCGCGGTCGAGGTCGAAGCCACCTTCGAGCTCGCCTGAGCGTAAGGCGGGCGACGAAATGACCGCGCCGCTCCCGCTCAAGATCAAGATCCAGATCTATCGCGGCGACGAGATCGCCATGGGGCCGGGCAAGGCCGACCTGCTCGACGCGATAGCGCGCACGGGATCGATTTCGGCGGCCGCGCGGGACCTCGGCATGAGCTATCGGCGCGGCTGGATGCTGGTCGATGTCATGAACCGATGCTGGCGCGAACCGCTGGTGGAAGCCAGCGCTGGCGGCAGCCGCGGCGGAGGGGCGCGGATTACCGAGTCCGGCCGGCGCATTCTCACGCTCTATCGCGGTCTCCAGTCGAGCATGGAAACGGCGTCTCACGGACCCGAATGCGACGCGCTAAGCGCGCTGCTGCGCCCGGACAACAGCGAAAACTAGCGGGCGACCAGCAGGCTAGGCGCTGCTCTCTTCAGCGCTGGAATGCGCGCTGACCACCTGCGCCGCAACCAGATCACCCACCACATTCAGCGTCGTGCGGCACATGTCGAGCAACCTGTCGACGCCGAGCACCAGACCGATGCCTTCCGGCGGCACACCAATCGTCCCGAGAATGAGCGCGATCACCGGCAACGATCCCGCCGGAACGCCAGCGGTGCCGATCCCGCCTAATATGCAGATCAGCATCACGGTCAACTGCTGCCCGAGGGTGAGATCGACGCCGAAAAACTGCGCGAGGAAGATGACGGTCACGCCCTCGAACATCGCGGTGCCGTTCTGGTTGGCGGTCGCGCCGATGGTAAGCACGAAGCGCGCGATCGGCCGGGGCAGCTTCAGATTGTTTTCCGCGACCCGCAGGGAGGTCGGCAAGGTGGCGTTGGACGAGGCCGTCGCAAAGGCCATCACCGCCGCCTCCTGCGTTTCGCGGAAGAAGGCTATCGGGTTCTTCCGCCCGAGCAGGGCGAGCAGCGCCGGGAAGACGCCGAACATCTGCAGCGCCAGGGCGAGCAGGACAACGCCGACATAGGCGGACAGGCGGATGATGAGATCCCAGCCGAACAGTGCGGCAAGGTTGAACATGAAACAGAATATCGCGAGCGGCGCCATGCGGATAACGATGCCGATCAGCCGCATCGAGATTTCGAACACGCCCTCTATACCGGCCTTCAGCACGTGCGTGCGCTCCGCATCGGCGAGAAGCAGCCCGATACCGAACATCAGGGAGAAGAACATCACCGCCAATATGTCGTTTTCGCTCATCGCATGAATGAAGTTGGAGGGGACAATGGCGACCAGCGCATCCATCCCCGTCTTCGCCTCGCCCGCCCGGTCGATGATCGCCCTGGCCCCCTGCCCCGACGTTTCGAGCAGCGACCGTGCCGTTTCCGGATCCACGCCCGCACCGGGCTGAAAAAGATTGACCACCAGCAGGCTGATCGCGACCGAGATGGCGGAGACGACGATGGTATAGACGAGCGTCTTTACCCCGGCGGATCGCAGCGCCCGGATTTCTCCCATCTCCGCAACGCCGATAACCAGCGCAGAGACAAGCAGCGGTATGACGAGCATGAAGAGAAGGCGGAGGAATATCTGGCCGATCGGGCCCGTGACATTGGCCGCGACCCATGTGATCCAGGGTGCGCCGCCCGCAAAGCTGTAGGCGACGAGACCAAGCACGAGTCCGGCCAAAAAGCCGCCGAACATCCAGTATTGCAGCCTCCCCTCGCCGCCCGTCGTCCCGCTCTCGGCCGTCATGCCCTGTCTCCCGATCCGGTCATCCCGCGTCAGTTTCCGAAATCACACCCGCCCCGGCGAGGGTCAGCCGACCATCGGTCCGT
>JBFXHW010000027.1:0-16057 GCA_050176605.1 Sphingobium sp.
ACTGCTGAAGGGAAGGACGGCCTTTCGACCGAACCGGACCGAATTCCGGCAATCCAGCCGTGCGGCTTAACTTGGCCGGACGTGTTTCGATCAGCATAGTCGATTAGCCATTCCTCGAGCTCAGGGATCACGACGGCCACCGGCATGATCGAGCTGCGGAAGCCCGGTGTCCCGCGCGGGACACCGGCATAGCCATAGGTGCCCAGGATGCGCAGCTTGAACCAGCCCATGCCTGGCTCTTCGTGATAGACGAAGTTCCACGGCTTCATGATGACGGCGAAATCGGGCGCGGCTCCGCGTGACAGCAAGTGATGGACACCGTTGGACATGCCGGCATTGTCGCGCGCGGCGATGTTTACCGGCATACCGCCATCCGCAAGACCGACGAGGAGATCGCCTACGAGCGGAACCTCCGCTTCGATCAGCGCGGTGGCAACTTCGGTCAAGGTTGCAATCATGCCTTTGGGATTGGAGGCGCCAAGGCCGAACACCCATCCCCTTGCCTGCCTCGCCTTCGCGTGTAGGTCAACAAAATCGGGCGGCCCAACCCAGGGATTGTCATCTTCGCTATCTTCGAGATGGGTGTCGATCGGAGCGTAGAGCATCACCGCCGCACCGCCGCCGCTGCCCCGCTTTTCGGCCAACACGTTGCCGGTCCGCTCGCTCATCGGCAGGTAGCGGGCGTTCATGCCAGCCACCCGAAGCGTCGACGCCATAAATTCGCTCGCTTCGCGGACGGCACCCGTCGGGCTATGAATATTGGTGAGCGCGAAGAGAAGCTGCTGCAGTCTCTCGGGATCGAGGTGTGCAACCGTCGCGTCAAACCAGCGCTGCCGCTCCTCGCCGAACGGAATCTGGGTAGTCGACTTCATGCCTGCTCTCCTGTCTGATTGCTGGCAACAAATTGCTCGGAGAAGATGTTGTCGGACTTGACGCCGAGCACCGCGAGATGGGCATGCGCCGCCTCGACCATCCTTGGCGGTCCACAGAGGTAGGCCACGGTGTCGGGGTCGCTCACATCCTCGGGCTTCAGGGCGTCGACCGGAGTCCCGGTCAGCAGATCCCCCGTCGCCTCGCGATCGACCGAAATACGAGTCGTCAGCGTGGGGAGCCACTGCCGACGCAAGTTGATGGCATCGAGACCGAAGAGCGCCCCAGGGTCCGTGCAACCGAAGCTCAGCACCATCGGCGGCTTGCGACCGGTTTGGATCCGCAAGGCATCGAGGATCGACAACATCGGCGCCAAGCCGGTGCCACCAGCGACCAGGATGTGCGGCGCACGCACCTTCTCCCGCAGGAAGAAGGCTCCGAAAGCTCCTTCTAGCTGCACGATGTCGTCGCGCTTGGCATGATTGGCCAACCACGCCGACATCGCGCCTCCGGGCAGCAGGCGGATCAGGAATTCCAACGTCGGCAAGGTTGCCGCCGTACTGGCGGGTGAGTAGCTGCGAACTACATCTGTGCCGGGCACAGTGATCTGAAAGAATTGACCGGGACGAAAATCGACCCAATCGTCGGCCGCAAGCTCGAGCTTCAGCCGAACGACATTGGATGCAATTCTCTCAACCTCATCAACGAACGCCCGCGCTTTGACCGGCCGAGCGACGCCCGCCGTGCTGTCATAGGGAAGCTCGAAAACAGCATCACCAGCCGCCTCGGTCTGGCAGAGCAACCGCAGGCCCGCGTCGGACTCGCTTTGAAGCAGGACTGAGCGACCGCCCGCCCGATGCCGGGAGGTTCCCGACACGAGCTTCGCGACGCAGCTGGAACAGCTGCCTGACCTGCATTGAAACAGGAGCGGCATTTTGTCCGCGAGCCCTGCGTCGAGAAGCAATTCCCCGGGCTTGGCGTCGACCACGCGCTGCACGCCGTCCGCAAAGCGGAATTCGACATGCCCACCGCTCGGGCCGGATTCCTCGAGGCCGGGCTCGACCGCCATCGGAATCATTCCTCGATCTTCTGGACTTTATATCCGGGTGGGATGCCCTCGGCGACCCGGCGCATGCGGATGCTTGTCGTCGGACTGGCACCCTCGACCCCCCGCCCTGGTTTCGCGATGCCGCGATTCCAGCGTGAGGCGAGCTTGCGCCAGGTAATCGGAGAAACATCGGTGGAGACGAGCTGTTCGTCATTCCATCCGCTGCCATCAGCGTAAAAGTCCTGCATGGCTTCACGCGCATAGATATCGCAGTCATTGAAACCATTCAGCGCCAGCGGCTTGTAAAAAGTCTTGTACCGATAGTCGTAGGCTTTTACGTCCTCTTCAGTAGGGCAGATCTTAACCAGAACTTCCCAATATTGGTGGGTGTCGTTGGTGATTGGTACATACCATTCATACTGAACGACATGCTCTTCGGGCCAGTTCTCGACCATCAGCACGCCGGGCATCACCATCGAGGTGCGGTAGGCACGACCCTTGGCACCATGCACCTTGAGGCCCAGGTGCTCATTCTCGAGCACCGGCGCCCATTTGTCGGTGAATAGCCACTGGACCATGCCCTTAGGCCCGCCCTCGTCCTCGACGACTGCGATGCAATCCTCAGCGGTCGGCACAATGCCGAGAGGCAACACCCAATCGAGTGCGTGGACGATCGTATTATCTTTGTGGACGAGGATGTGTGCGTTATCGAAACCGTTCTCGCAGGCTATCCGCCAGTCGCCGTAGCCAGTCCGGTGCATTCCGCGCGCTTCGGCATGCTGATCAAGAATGCTCGGTGACGCCGGCCAAAGCGGATGCGGGAAGCGCTCGCTATTTTCCGGGAAGCGGAAGGGCAGATCCTCGGCAAGCGGTGGCACGTCTTCGAGCGGATAATCGCCTTCACGCACGAAGACAAAGATCATGCCGGCGACCTCCTCGACTGGATAGGTGGTCAGCCCGGTTGTGCCGATCAGCGGGTCATCGGGATTGGCAACGATCGTGGTGAGCTTGCCGTCGTCAAGATTGAACGTGAAACCGTGGTACCAGCAGCTGATGCTATCATTGGTGAAGCAGGTCGGCTTGGCGGACAGGCGCACGCCGCGGTGCACGCACTGGTCTTTAAGGGCAAATATCTTACCCTCGATCCGACGCAGTACGATAGGCACGCCGCAGATCTGCACGCCTTCGACAGCACCCTCGCCCAACTCGTGGCTGAAAAGCGCCGGATACCAGTGATTGATGAAGCCCCAGGCCGCATCCTTGTATGGCTGATACTGGCTTTGCAGTACCGAGTCATTGACACGGTCAGCACCCTGATCGGCGCCGCGCGACTCGCGCCTGCGGACGATCAGCGTATCGTTCTCGCTCATGAAATCCACTCCAATCCTATGTTTCGATGCCACGAACAGACTCCGCCCACCCAGGCATCATCAAGGCGACAGGATAAAACTCGTTTTCCAATCGTATGTCAATAGACATTCAATTGATGCTGGATGTTATCTAGGGGGAAATGCTATCGGGATTGCACTGACGATCGTCGGCGAGTATCTGGAAAGAGCCATAAAATTGAAGACCGAACCGGTGCGCCAGCAGGAGACATCTATGGAGTCCAAATATTATCGTGGCTGGCACTTAGCCAAGACCGACTTCGAATATAAGACCACAGAATTTGAGTGGGCGATGATCCGCTTTTACGAAGCATTCTCAAGGTTTGTTTATACGACCGGCAGTGTCGTGATGAGCAATGACCTTAAAGTCGGCGAGCATATGATTCTGCATGTCATAAGGATGCAGGATCGGCCGAAGAACAGCGCGACGATTGCGCGCCTTGTTAATCGCGATGATATTCCAAATATTCAGTATAGCTTAAGAAAGCTCGAGTCGGCTGGACTTATCGAGAAACTTCGCGACGGAAAGGGAAACCAATTCAACTATATGGTTACAGCACTTGGTGTAACTGTCACGGATGAATACCACGACATAAAGGCGCAGATTCTTATTGAACGCCTGAACGAACTGCAGAATGCCCCTGAGAAGCTCGAGTCTTTGGCTCGCTTCCTTTCGGTTCTCACCGGCGTTTATGAGGAGGCCGCGCGTGACAGCGCGACGATCACGCCGAATGATGGAACGCGTTGAAGCCAAGCCTAATGGCCAGTCGCAGATCGCAATAGAGAATTCTACGTTACTGATCTCTGAGGCGTGGACACCCTACGCAAAGTCAGGGTTTATTGCCCGTTAAGTCAGATATAATCAGCAAGTAAGGCACAGCCGGGCATCATGTAAGAAATTAGCTCACATCCCTGCCCGGCCGTGCTTTCTTTTATCGGAACTTCATCGCAACCGTTACGCCATATGTCGCCGGAGCTCCGGCGAAGCGGTCGATCGTGTCGTAGTCCGTGTAAATGTTTGTGACGTAGTATTTGTTGAACACATTTTTGCCGAACACCGTGACCGTGTATTTGCCCTCGTCAAAGGACGCGCCCGCGCGCAGATCTACCAGTGTATAGCCGTTGATTTTGTAGGTATCCGCTACAGGAACCGATGATGCGAAATCGGATGTCAGCACTAACCCCTTGGCCCCACCAATATTGGCTTGGGCCATGCTCCGCATCGACACCGAGGCGCCTATAAACGGCTTCGCCGAACCCCAGCGCCAGCTATAGTCACCCGTGAACCGAACCTGATATTTCGGCGTATAGGGGATAACGGCGCCAGCAAAGTTGACTGTGCCACCGGCCGTATTGAACCCAACGAAGTCGGTAACTTTGCTTTCCAGCCAGCTTCCCGAAGCGCCGAGCGTGAGCCCTTCGATCGGGCGATAGGCGAGTTCGATCTCACCGCCGTAAACATGAGACTTGGGGATGTTTGTGAGTGAATCGAGGATGCCGAAGATCGGATCAATGATCTTCGAACGCAGTTGCTTGTTCGAATAGTCATAATAGAAACCAGCGCCGGTCACCTGGAGTTTGCGGTCCGATGTGAAGAATTTGAACCCGCCTTCATAGGAGAGCAGCGATTCCTGCGTGACCGGAAGGAACTGCTGGAACGTGGCGGCCGATGCGATCGGATAGCTGCCTGCCTTATATCCCTTGGCGACGTTGACGTAGAGGAGCAGCTGGCGGCTCGGCTTATAGTCGATCCCGGCGCGCCAAGAGACATTGTGCTCCTGCAGCTTGCCACGGAATTCCCCCGGCAGGTAGGTCGAGGGGGTGCCGTCCACGATGGTATTGTCGAGCGGGGCGCAGCCCGAGCCAATTGGTGGAACAACCTTACCGGTCGGCGTAAAGCCGGCCACGGGGACGGCACCGGATTGAATTGCATTTGCGAGAGAGTGGAACACCCTCGAGAAGGTGCCATCACCCGGATCGCTTGTGCAGATGGCAGCGGTGCGACGAGCATTGGTATAGCGCGCGCCGGCCTTGACCGTGAATTTCTCATTCACTTCGTACTCGGCGTTTCCGAAGAACGCATAGTTGCGCATCTTCTGGTCGGAATATTGTGCCGACCCGGTGTAGCCGAAGATCGGCGCGGTGCTGATCTGGCTGAAATCTAGCTTCTGGTTCTGGAAGGCGTGGCTGTCTTCGTAGTTGGCGCCGACGACCCAGCGGAGCCTGGTTCGCCCCGCGTCCGCGAGCCGGATCTCCTGGTTGAACGACTTGATGAAGCCATCGTCGACATAGAAGTCATCGACCCGCAGCGCGGTGCCGTCGGACTCTTCCACCTGTTTCTGCTTATAGTCGGCATATGAGGTGATCGTCGTCAGGATAAGATTGTCGCCGATCTCCCAGTTCGCGCGAAGCGACGGCTGGAAAAAGCGGTTGTCGGCGCGTGGCGGAGTTCCGGGCGACCAGTCGGCGGCGCGGGCATTGAACGGCGCGAACGGATAGTCGCGCACTGCCTGGACCGTGGTCCCCGGCGATTGCGAAAGCAGCGTCTGATATTGCGGCGCCTGCGGATCGGTGCGGTCGCGCCAGCCGGTCAGTGTGAGTTCGAAGTTTAGGCGGTCGGTCGGCTTCCAGTCGAGCGTCAAGCGACCGCCATAATATCCCACCTTCCCAGTCGTATCCTTGCGAGTGTAGCTATATTGCCAGTCGTCGGCGCGCGCGCCCGTGACAGCCAGGCGAGCCGTCAGCGTGTTGGTAAGCGGGCCGCTAATATAGGCATTGCCCTCAAGTCGATTGAAGCGACCATAGGTGAGATCGCCGCCGGCCGCGAACGTCGCGGTGGGCTTGGCGGCGATGAAGTTGATTGCGCCGCCCGTCGAGTTCTGGCCAAATAAGGTGCCCTGCGGGCCTTTCAGAACTTCGACGCGCTCCAGGTCGAAGTTACTGTGGGTCGTCAATGCCGGGAACGGCAGCGGGATTTGGTCGACATAAACACTAACCGTAGGATAGGCGGCGAGCGTGGTTTCGTAGAAACCGACGCCGCGCAGCGTGTAGACCGGGGTCGAGGTCGCCGAGGGGGTATAGCTCAGCCCAGGCACCGTCGTGGCAATATCGGCCAGCGATACGATATTCTGGCTGCGCAGCGTGTCGCCGCTGACCGCGGTGATGGCCAGACCCACCTTGTTGATGGATTGCTCACGCTTGTTGGCAGTAACAACGATCTCTCCGCCTTCGACGACGGGTGGAGTAGCTTCTGCTTGTTGATCGGCGGCCACGACCGACGCGTTCTGAGCCTGAGCAGCAGACCACGGCATGAACGCCAAAAACGATACCGAGCCCAGAAATAGGCCAAACCGATTCAAATGCCCACGTTTCATATTCATATCTATCTCCCCGATGCTCGACCCGGTGGGCGTGCGGTCTGGCGCGTTCCCCTGACTGCCGTCCGGTCCTCATTAGTTTCCCCTGGTTCGATCCCAGGCTCCGCCACCTAATTTCAGACCCTCTAAAGTTTGTCAATAGACTATCTATTGAATATCAATCGCCGTTCGATGCGTCTAAAAAAGCAAGCATGAAGGGAGGAGGAATGCGAGAGACAGAATTGTTCGGGCTCTCGGATCATCCGAAGCGGCTGTTGGGCCATGGCGATCCACTTGAGGCACTGGGCCGGATCATTGATTTCGAGGCGTTCCGCCCGACGCTGGTCGCGTCTCTGGCCTACGCGGATGGATCGAAGGGCTGTCGCGGCCATGCGACGATCGTCCACCTGCTCAACGGTGCAGATAGTCCCGTTGTTGACACTCATGCTGCGCTCGTTGCGCAGGAACATGATGCGTCGCCCGATGCAAAGGCGCGCTCACCGCGCTCGGCCTTGACGGCCGCGTCGCTGCCAAGCTCGTCAGCATCGCGCATCTGCCCAAGCGCGGCTTTATTGGAGCGAGCAACTTTGTGGGCGGGCTTGCCTGGTTCGCTCAGCGTCCCCGACCTGGATCTTTGGGCGATCGATCAGTTGCGGACGGCATCGCCCTATTGTGTTCCACCCCTATTCTCAGTGCATGGTGCGTCGCGAACACCTCGGGCGTAGCGTTCATTCCCTGACGCTTGTCGAGGAAGGCGCGCACATCACTCGCCAACTCCCGGTCGTCGCCTTGCCCGGTGGCGTCCAGCGCAGCGGCAGTTTGTTCATAGGCACGGCGTATCTCTCGCCAACGGACTGTGCCGGCTGCAATGAACGGCGGCAATTGATCCTCACCCCGCGCGACGGCGATGGCCTGTTCGTTGGTGCGGCGGTCAGATTGGGTAATCTGTCGACTCCCTTCGGTTCGCAGCCGCGCCCTGAGCTTGACCAGTGCCATGCTCGATCCGGCAATCCCCTGCCCCCGCGCGCGTCTCGGCGTTGCTTCGGCAGCCACGCCCCGCGCCCGCAGTTCGCGAGCAAACCGTTCGCGGAAGCGATTGAGCTGAACCGGACGGGGATTGAAGCGAGTGCGATCCAGCCCCTCGGCCTGAACTGTCAGATGGACATGGGGGCGCGGCGTGTCGGTGTGGAGAGCCAGGACGTAATCGTGATTGTCGCTGAGTTCGGCATGGGCCAACGCGCGGACAGCTCCCAGCACCTTTTCGGCGTCGGTGCCTTCGGGCATCGAGAAGATCAGCGACACCGACGACACGGTTGGCCGTGATCTCCAGTTGAGAGTGTCGCTCCACTCGGCGGCACGCTCGGCAATATCATCCTTGCTGATCAGGATTTCGCCGTCGCGGGTTTCGATCTCGATGTCGCCCTTACGCCCGATATACTCAAGATGGGCTTTGACATGGGTGCCGCCCCGTTGGCGACCTGTGACCTTGACCACCACCTCGGGGGCTTTGCGCACGATCCGCGCGAGCTTGGCCCGGGCGGTCGGACCGGTGGCAACACCGTAGCTGGCATAGAGCGGCACGCGCGGCGTGCTGCCGGGGTCATGGATATAGCGCACCCGAAATGCCGGACGGGTCGCTTCCCACAGGGCGGATTCCAGACCCATCAATCAACCACAGTCCAGTAGCTCGCATCGCCGCGCATGGCATCGCCAACGGCTGTGACCTGTTCGGAAATCTCCATCCGCATATCCGCGATCCGTCGCAGTTCGGGTTCGATCACCTTGTCGCCGGACTCCAGCATGGCCTCATTGGCGGCCTTCATCGCCTGATTGAGATTGCGGCCAATGCGGAGCAACTGCATCCTGATCGGTGCGAGTTCGGCAAGCAGGCCATCATCGACGCGCGACTTTAAGGCCAGGTGACGGCGCACCAATGCCTTTATCCACCCGGCGCGATCGGTCGAACGCTGCGATGCACGAACCTCGATCACGGCAATCTCGACATCGGTAAACCGCAGCGAAACACGATTACGCGACATGCCCTCGGGGCGGTCGATATGCGGACGACCGGCACCCTCGCGCACCGTCTGTTCGATCATCTGCCGCAGCACTGCGCTTCGTCCCCCGCGCCCGACAGCAAAGCCGTCGAGCGCCGCGAGCGCATCGGCATCGAGCCGGATGCTGAGCATCGCTGTGTTCGGAACTGGATTTGTCGCCATCAGACATGCCCGTGTAAAACAAGGGCAATGTATGACAACACGCGCCGCTAGGCATATCCTGCATTAAAGACAAATCAGACAAACCCCCTAAGACAAGCGCCCCCAAAGCGCGTTTCTACTTCGATAAAAGAGGGGCTTCGGGGGCGCTTGGGGGTTTGAGGTTTCAGGCTGGATGGGAAGCCCGGCTTCCCATGCGGGCCGAAGATCGCCGGACGATTTCATGCGGACGGTTGACGGTCGCGCTCCCCCATTCGGCGATCTCGCCAAGTGTGCGACCGCAGCCGGTGCAGACGCTGGAACAGGTGTCCAGCACGCAAATCTGTTTGCGGGCGAAGCGTCATCCGCGCTCAGAAATGACGCCGCACTGCCGACGGGGTTCGGCTAGGCGCCGCCTTCGTCCGCGTCACCTTCCGGCGGCTTTCGGTTCCAGGGGGCGAAGGAGCGAAAGGGCGCGACATTCTTGCCGATCACGTCCCGGTTGGCTTCGACGAACGCGTCGAGGCCGCCATCCGTCGTCGCCCAAAACCGTTGCGAAGAAGATGCAAGCGTCGAGCGGTTGACGCTCGAGATAAGCTGAGCAGCAGGCATCGCTCCAAGGATCTGCTCGGTCTCAGCCGAGGCGGTGCCGAAAAAGATGCGATCCGGGCCTATGGGCAACTGGATGAAGAAGCCCGGCTGATTGAACCCGCCTTCCCAATGAAGAGGTAAATCCGACAGCAACAGCGTTGGCGCGTCTTCCTCAAACTCGCGGCACCACCAGTGCAAGCCGCCGAACCGATCGGCTACTTCGTCGTGCAGGATCATGCGCGGCAGCCATGAGGTGAGAGTCGCCGCATCAATGGTGCCCGGGAAGTGACGTTTGAACCATTGCTCGGTGCTCGGGACACCGGCCGGCAATGACTCCTTATCCAAGTTCGCCAGTATTTCTGCGTGATGTTGCTTCCCCTCGGTCCGCAAGAATTCGAGAACATCGGGTTGGCGTATGCGCAGCGAGCAAAGGAAGAACGTCCAAGCGATATGGTCGTCTTCGGTCAGAACCGCGCGCCGCTCTATCTTGTCCAAGGCCACGGCAGCATCATTGTCAATCGGACCAAACAGGCGTTTCTCCAGATGATCTTCGGGAAACCCCAACACCCCGGCGACGAGCGCATAGAGCCCATTCTCGTAGCCGGTGGATTTCGGCCCCATGTCTTTTCGCGTTAGACGACCGTCGCGCATCGTGTAGGTGCGCAGTTTCCCGGCTGTGTTTGCCCAGCGGCGGAGAAGGAATTGCGGGACGTAGTGATGCCGCATCCGAGCCTCCTATCAGAACAGCTCGCTGCAGAACATGTACATCTAATGGTCGAGGCTCCAATGCTTGGCCGCAAGATACTGATCAGCGCTGCAAAGCCCCGCCCGGCAGAGCCGGGCGGGGCTTGGGTGCCGGGGTCAGTGGCCGTTGGAAGTGCGGGCTCGAGACCAGATGAGGTTGAAGGTTTTGCCATCTTCGTCGGCGAACAGGCTGGCGAAGATCGGGGCGGTGAAGCTGGGATCGTCGAGCTTGATCGAAAGATAGTCGCGGCCTTCCTTGGAGGTCTTCTGCCAGCACGCGCCGATCTCGGCCTTCGCCACGAACACCCGGTGCGAGGGGGCGTTTTCGTTCTCGCTCGCTTCCTCGGCGACGATGGTGACGTTCTTCTTCTGCAAGCTCATCGTGACGATCTCGCCGGTGTAGTTGGTGTCGCCCGACTTCTTGAAGGTGCCGATATTTGCCATGATACTTCTCCTTGGGTTGGTCGAACCCCGCGCTCATTCGCGGCCTCGATGGCTGGTTTGAGGCAGGGGCTTGCTCCGCTGCACCCGCAGGGCCGCAACGCAGTGGAGGACGGTGCAGACCGGGGTTTCTTGGTTCCGCGAGGAATGGGCGCAGCCCAGGGGAAGAAACTTCGGACTGCACCGTTGCAGCAAGGGGCAAGAGGCGCAGCCGTCTCCTGCCAACCAAAGCCATTGACGAGGCCATGGGTGAGCGCGGTTCTGGCCGTCGGGCGCAAGGAGATTTGGCAAGGATCGGTCGGTGCGTTCAATGTCCGGCTGACGCACCCTACCCAGCGAAACTGATCTTGTGGGCTTGCCGACCAAGACGCGACATTCTTCCGATAGTGCCGTGAATGAAAGAGCGCCGTCGCGCCGGATTTCTGTGGCTGCCGGTGACAGGGCTGCTGGCACAAACCGCAAGAAGGCGGGGACAGGTCCCGTCAGGTCTGCATCCCGCCCGCCCCGATCTTCGCAAGCCTGTTCGCGCGCGGAGACTGGTATCGACATCATCCAGTCAGGTTCGTGCCCATCCGCAATCCAAATGATCCGGCACTCAAGCCCCGTCCGGCACTGCCGGGCGGGGCTTTGTGGCGCTCATAGTGCTGACAAGGGGGGGCGGCTGGATACCGCCCGCCCCTCCATTACGCTGCAAGGCGCTGCTCTTCGCTCACCTCTGGCGCAACGGCGGTTTCGGTATCGCCGTCCTCCGCAACCTCCGCCGCGCCAGTAACGGCGGGGGCGGGATCAAGCGGCACCTCGGGTTCGGCCAGCCATGCCGCGCGGTTGGCGGCGGCGACCGTCGCCACGCCGCCGCGCTGGGTGTAGGCCGATGGCGGAAACGCCATCCAGCGCGGCACCCAATTCTCGACCTTGGCGCGATCATTGCCGCCAGTCAGATAGTCGCTGATGACGCCCTTGATCGTCTTGGCCTTCTCGGTGGCATGAGCCTGCGCCACCGTCGCGCCGCCCACTTCGGCCAGAATCGAGGTCAACACCTCGCGGTCGCGGATCAGGCCATAAAAGGCATCGTCCGCCACCCAATAATCGGCCATGCTGACGCCAAGGTGAAGGCCGATGGTTTCGATAAGGCCGGTGCCGCTTGCCAGCGTCTCGGCCATGACGACGCCCAGCACCTCCATGACAACGGCGTCGGGCAGTTCCAGCAACCGCTGGAACAACCCGCTCACGCCATCGCGCGGCTCGTGGCCCAAGGCCACGCTGGCCTCGTCGGAGTCGAAGCCCAGCACGGCAAGCACCGCGCGCCGCCGCTCGTCGAAACTGGCTTCGGCGATGCTGGTTTCGATGCTCTCGGTGATCGCTTCGTTGCGGCTGCGCTGATCCTGCACCCTCACGCCCCACAGGGGCGAACCGCAAATCGCATGGGCGACCATGACCCGCAGCGCCACGCCGCAATTCGCGGCAAGCGCCGACCGCACCGCCGCATGGCGGTGCAGGTCGATATAGTCGGTCATGGCTGCGGTGATTTCCGGTCGGGCGGCTGCGGGCTGCTTGCCCGCCTCGCTGCCGCCCTCACCCTGCCGCCGCGCTTCCTTGTGGGTCAGATAGCCCTCGTGGAACGCTACCTCGCCCTTGCCGTTGACGTCGATGTAGACGCGCCCGCCTTTGCGCTTGGGGGTCTTTTCATGCTCCCACGTCTGGAAATAGACACCGGCAGGGACGATCTCGACCGCGCTCCAGCCGTCTTCGAGATAGGCGGCCTTGCGCCGCTCGATCTCGGCGGACTGCGCGGCCCAGAACTGATCGGCATCGGCGAAAAAGCCTTCGTCGCCGAACAGGTCTTTGACGATCTGGCCGTCGAAGGCGGCAAGATCGAACAGCGCCGCGCTGGTCGAAATCGACGCGCCGCCGAACAGCCATGCCTTCAACTGCGACCCTCGCGGCGCATAGCCGTCCGCATCCTCAAACAACGCCAGCCAAGCCTTTTGCTGCGCCTTGCTGGCAAGGGTCAGGTGCTTGACGGTAGGCGCGTCGATTTCCTCGGCGCGAAATGCCTCGCGGATGCGCGGCAAGAGATTGCCCAGCGCAAGGATGCGCTTCACCTGCAATTCGGTCAGCGCGAAGGTCGCCGCGATGTCCTCGACGCTGCGGCCTTCCTTGACCAGCCGCGTGTAGCTTTCCCATTGCGTCACCTGATCGGGATTCTGGCGCAGCATATTCTCGATCATCGAGATTTCCAGCGCCTCGGCATCGTCGCCTTCGCCAAGCGTGATGCAGGGCAGCGTCACGCCGTCCTGGCCCTGCCGCGCGGCCTCAAGGCTGGCATAGTATCGGCGCTTGCCCGCGACGATCTCGAAATGACCGGGGGTGCAATTGGGCCGCACGAACAGCGGCGAAATCACGCCGCGCTTGATGATCGACGGCAGAATGTCCGCGATTTCGGGCGGCTTCCTGCCGCTGCGCATATTGGCCTTGGAAACCGAAAGGTGGTCGAGCGGGATTTGGTCGATGTTCATGGTCTTTACTCCGTTGGGTGGCCCCATCCTCGGGGCATCTTGGGGGGCGGTGAGGATGGGGCCGGTTGTCCGCGCGGGACGATCCCGCGCGGGGTCTGCCGCGCCTTGAAGGGGTCAAGGCGGCGGAAGGGCTGAATCTTCGTGGGCGCGGGCGACGGCTGCGGCCTCAAGCCGCGCCGCGTCCTCGGTGATGCCGCCGCACAAGCGGGCGGCATCGGCGTAAACGGTCAGCGGGAAGCGCCCTTCAAAACACAGGTCGCGCTCGATGGTGAGGCCGAACGGCAGCGTCACCGCCGCAATTTCTGCAAGGCTGACGGAACCCATTTCGGGGCAACCGAAACCGAGATCGCAAAGCCCGAACAGAATGTCGCCGTCTTCGTCCAGTTCGGAGAACAGCCAAGTGCCAGCCCCTACCGGATTGAAGAATTTGACGATGGGCGCATGGTCGCCACGGCTCTGGCCGTTGGCGATCAACCGCGCCCGCTGGTCTTGGGTGAGCAAAAGCATGGGGTAAATCCTTTCAAAACATCTCGATCTGGTTGCGGGCGTTGGTGTCGAACAGGCCGTGATCGGCGGGGCGCTGGGGCTTGCGCGGCTCCATCGGAGCATTGGCGCGGATGCGAGGCGGTCGCGCGGCGTGATCGGCGCAACGCCGCGAACAAGCGTCTGCTCACCGATGGCGGTCTGCTCGGACGCCAGCTTTTCACAGGGCTGCGGCGCGGCACTCATGCCGCGCGCGCCAAGGTGCTTTCGCTCTCCCGAACGAAGGCCAAAAGGTAATCCGCCGCCTTGCTGGCGTGGCTTGCCGCCCTGAAAATCGCGCGATTGTCGGCGCGCAACACGGCCAGCCAAGAGCCGAGATAATCGGCATGGCGGACGGTGGGGATGATGCCGAGGGCGGCGCACAGATAGGCCGATGCCAGTTCCGCACACAGTTCCTCGCGGGCATAGGGTGCCGATCCGAACCGCCCCGACTGGTCACGCGCCAGCCGCTCCTTGCTTCCCGTCCAGTGGCCATTATGCCGATATCGGCATAACGAGCATAATGCCGTAACCCGGATTATGCCGCATGGCCTCTGCTGGAGGGCGGTTTTCCGGGCATTAGCCATGCGGTGGTTCGGCATAGTCAGAGCCTTTCCAGGAACGCGAGGAGCTGATCATCGGGCCGGAACCGGCCTGACGGTGTTGCTGGGGCGGCGACACGGGCGAGCGCCTTTTCCTTCATCCTCATGTCGGCGTGGATGTAGATCTGGGTGGTCTCGACGGACTCGTGCCCGAGCCACAGGGCGATCACCGCTGGATCGACGCCGTGGTGAAGCAGGTCCATCGCAGTGCTGTGGCGCAGTGTATGTGGCGTGACTCGCTTCATGCCGATGCTCGGACAGGTGTGCGCTGCCGTCAGGCTATGCTTGCGGACCAGATGTTCGAGCGCATCGCGGCTCAGATGCTCGCCCCGGATCGACGGGAACAGCGGCCCGCTGTCGTCGCGGTCCCCGATCCATGCTGCGAGCAGCTTCGCGGTGTCGCGGCGAAGCGGGGTTGCGCGCTCTTTGCGGCCTTTGCCCATGCAACGGATGTACGCGCCGGTCCCCAGTACAGCATCGCCCCGCGTGAGGCCGACCAGTTCCGATGCCCGCAGTCCGGTCTGGACCGCAAGCAGGAGCAGCGCATGATCGCGCCGCCCCGCCCATGTCGTACGGTCCGGCGCCGCCAGCAACGCCGCCATCTCGTCGCCGGTCAGGAACGTGACCGTGCGCTTTACATAGCGCTTGTTCGGCATGGCGAGGATGCGCTGGCAGTGCAGCAGCCAGGTCGGATCGGTTATCGCGACGTAGCGGAAGAACGAGCGGATCGCAGCAAGCCGCGTGTTGCGGCTGCGCGCGCTGTTGCCCCGCGCCGTCTCGGTATGAACAAGGAAGTCCGCGACCAGATCGGCATCGATGTCCTCGACCATGAGCTTGACCGGCGGCTTGCCGTGGCGGGCGCTTGCATAGCCGAGCAGGAGCCGGAACGTGTCGCGGTAGCCCGCGACCGTATGGCGGCTGGCTTCCATCTGGACACACAGCCGGTCGGTGAAGAAGCGCTGGATCAGCGCTGGCAAGACCGCGCCGCTCATCGGGTCATCTCCCCGCCGCTCGCCGTGGCGCGCGCCATCGCGAGGTCGAGTAACTCAGGAACGGCCTCCAGATACCAGTATGTGTGGGAGGGATTGCTATGACCCAGATAGGTCGTCAGCCGGATCATCTCACGCGCCGGGTCTTTGCCCGCCCGGTACCAGCTGATCATCGTCTTAACCGCGAAGGTGTGGCGCAGGTCGTGGATGCGCGGACCCCGGCCATGCTTGCAATAGGGCTGATGGGGCCGCAACCCGATCTGCTGACAGACCCGCGCGAAGTTGTAGCGGGCGCTGCAATCGGGCAGTCGCGTGCCCTTGTCGCTGACGAACAGCGGCTGCGCGGCATAGCCGACCAGCCGGTCGCGCTCGGCAAGATAGCTGACGAGCTTTTCCGCGACGCCGGGATCGAGCGGCAGCAGCCGTTCCTTGCCAAGCTTGCCGCGCCGTACACGGATTACGCCGTCATCAACGTCAAGGTCGCCGCGATCCAGTGCCAGCGCTTCGTTGATCCGGAGGCCCGTGACCGCGAGCAGCGCGAACAGCGTCCCATAGGTCAGCCCGCGAAGGCCATAGATCGACGGCAACGCGGCCGCCGCCGCAATAATCGATGCGATCTCGGCGTCGGTGTAAATATGAGGCCTCGCCCGGATCAGGCGACCGGGCAGCAACCCGCGCGGCGGCACCTCGTGGACCGGATCGATGCCGGTGAGCCACCCGGCGAACAGACGCACACTGCCAAGCCGCGCCGCCCGCGTGCCACCGCTCACCTCGGGCAAGCTCGCGTAGATCGGA